>JAYNNS010000326.1:1551-3444 GCA_038112835.1 Curvibacter sp.
GGCCCTGCTGACTGCCGACGAGCAGCCGCGCAAGTTCAGCGACAAGCTCGCCGGCATCGGGGAAATCCGCAGCGCGCAGACCCTGGTGCTGCAGGTGCTCGAGGCTCAGCAGCAGCACGAGGCCTGGCTCTACCAGCAGCGCATGACGCGGCTGGCGCGCCTGCTCATCGCCGAATACGGCGCGCTCAAGCGCGAGCGCGGCTGGGTGGACATGAGCGATGTGGAACGCGCCGCGCTCCACCTGCTGTCCGACACCACGCTCAGCGGCTGGGTGCAGGAGCGGCTGGATGCGCGCACCCGCCACCTGCTGATCGACGAATTCCAGGACACCAATCCCCTGCAGTGGCAGGCCCTGCATGCCTGGCTGGCCGCCTATGCGGGCAGCGGGGGCGGGGCGATGGCGCCGCGACTTTTCATCGTGGGCGATCCCAAGCAGAGCATCTACCGCTTCCGCCGCGCCGAGCCCCAGGTCTTCGAGGCGGCCAAGGCCTTTGTGCGCGAGCTCGGCGGCGAGCAGCTCAGTTGCGACCACACGCACCGCAACGCGCCCGAGGTGCTGGCCCGGGTCAATGCGACGCTGGTCCAGGCGCGGGAGGAAGGCGAGTACCCGGGCTTTCGCACGCACAGCACCGAGTCGCAGCGGACGGGGGCGGTGCAGGCCCTGCCGGCCATCGCGCGGCCCGCGAAGGAGAAGAAGGAAGCAGCCACCGAGTGGCGCGACAGCCTGAGCCAGCCGCGCCACCAGCCCGAGGACACGCTGCGCGATCTCGAGTGCCGTCAGGCCGCGGCCTGGATCGCGCAGCAGATCGCGGCCGGCCTGCCCCCGCGTGAGATCATGGTGCTGGCGCGCAAGCGCGATCGCCTGGCCGCCATGGAGACCGAGCTGCGTGCGCTGGGCATCCCGGCGCTCCAGCCCGAGAAGTTGGACCTGGGCGAGAGGCCCGAGGTGCAGGATCTGGTGGCCCTGCTCGACGTGCTGGTCTCGCCCGCGCACGACCTGTCGCTGGCGCGTGCGTTGCGCTCGCCGCTGTTCGGGCTCTCCGATGAAGCGCTGATCGAGATCGCGCTGCGGCAGCGTACGCACAAGCGGCCCTGGTTCGAACTGCTGCAGCAGGAAGGCTGGTCACCGGCCCTGCAGGGCGTAGGCGCGCGCCTGCAGCGCTGGCGACTGTGGGTGGACCACCTGCCGCCGCACGACGCCCTGGACGCCATCTATGAAGACGGCGATGTGATCGCGCGTTTCGTCGCCGCTGCGCCGCCCACGCTGCGCACCGGCGTGCGGGCCCATCTGCAGGCTCTGCTGTCGGCCGCGCTGCAACTCGACGGTGGCCGCTACGTCACGCCTTACGGCCTGGTGCGTGCGCTGCGCGCAGGCGGCGTGCCCGCCCCGCAGGCTGCTGGCGCCGAGGCTGTGCAACTGCTCACCGTGCATGGCGCCAAGGGCCTGGAGGCCGATCTGGTGCTGCTGCTCGACACTGATGCACCGCCGCAGCGCGCCCAGACCATGGGCGTGCTGCTGGACTGGCCGGGCGAGGAGGCGGCGCCCTTGTCCTTCGTCTTCCTTGCCAGCGAAAGCCGTGTGCCGCCCAGCGTGCGCGAGGCGCTGGCGCGCGAGCAGCGCGAACGCCAGCGCGAGGAGCTCAATGCGCTCTACGTGGCGCTCACGCGAGCCCGGCAGCGGCTGGTGCTGTCCTCGGTACAGCCTTACGGCGACAGCGCGCGCAGCTGGTGGCAGCGCCTGGTGGCGGGCTGTGAAGCGCTGGCTGGGGCGGGCCCGGCGGCGGTGCCTGCGCCAGCGGCGGTCAGGGATGAGCCCATCGTGCTGCCCGTGCTGCCTGCCGTGCGCTTCGACGTCCCACGGGATGCAGCGGTGCTGCCCGACGAGGACACGGC
>JAYNNS010000327.1:0-3437 GCA_038112835.1 Curvibacter sp.
GACCTTGGGGTTCTTGAGCATGATCTTGAAGGCTTCGGTGACCTTCTCGGGGGTGGCGCCGCCGCCCACGTCCAGGAAGTTGGCCGGCTCGGCGCCGAACAGCTTGATGGTGTCCATGGTGGCCATGGCCAGGCCGGCGCCGTTGACCAGGCAGCCGATGTTGCCATCCAGGGAGATGTAGGCCAGGTCGAACTTGGAGGCTTCGATTTCAGCCGGGTCTTCCTCATCCAGATCGCGCAGGGCCACCAGCTCGGGATGGCGGAACAGGGCGTTGGAATCGAAGTTGAACTTGGCATCCAGGGCGATGATGTTGCCCTTGCCGTCGCGGTTCAGGGGGTTGATCTCGACCAGCGAGGCGTCGGTCTCCATGTAGCACTTGTAGAGCTTCTGGCAGACGTCGATGAACTGGGGCACGGAATCGGCCGGCATGCCCACGCCCTTGGCCAGCTCCTGGCCCTGGGCCTGGGTCAGGCCGGCGGCCGGGTCCACGAAGATCTTCACGATCTTCTCGGGATGGCTGTGCGCCACTTCCTCGATGTCCATGCCGCCTTCGCTGGAAGCGATGAAGGCCACCTTCTGGGTGCCGCGGTCGGTCACGCAGGACAGGTAGTACTCCTTCTGGATGTCGGCACCCTCTTCGATGTAGAGGCGGCGCACCTTCTGGCCCTCGGGGCCGGTCTGGTGGGTCTTGAGCTGCATGCCCAGGATATCGCTGGCGCGGGCCTTGACGTCATCGATCGTCTTGGCCACCTTGACGCCACCGCCCTTGCCACGACCACCGGCATGGATCTGCGCCTTGACGACCCACACGGGGCCGCCGAGCTTCTGGGCAGCCTCGACGGCCTCCTGGACGGTGAAGGCCGGAATGCCGCGCGGCACCGGCACACCAAACTGACGCAAGATTTCCTTGCCTTGGTACTCGTGAATCTTCATGAGGGTTCTCTCAGGAAATGGATGTCTGTCCAATCGGGGGACGGGCCCGCCCCCTGGCGGGTGCTGGCTACAGCACAGCCTTGGAATGTATCATGTTGCTCTGCACCATCCAGGTGCCGGCCGGCCCGTTTTCATAAATTCGCTCAATCAAGGCATAAGCCCATGTCCGCCAGGAAAATCTTCATCGATGGCGAAGCCGGCACCACCGGTCTGCAGATCCGCGAACGCCTGCTGGCCATGCCCCAGGTCGAGCTCGTGAGCATTGCGGCCGAGCGCCGCAAGGATCCGGCCGCCAAACGCGAACTGCTGGCGAGCGTGGACCTGACCATCCTCTGCCTGCACGACGAGGCGGCCCTGGAGACCGTGGCCCTGGTCGATGAGCTGGAAAAAGCCTCGGGCCGCCCCGGCCCCAAGATCATCGACGCTTCCACCGCCCACCGCGTCGCCCCGGGCTGGGTCTATGGCTTTCCCGAGCTGACCCGCGAGCACGCTCAGGTCGTGGCCCGGGCCCGTCGCGTGGCCAATCCCGGCTGCTATCCCACGGGGGGTATCGCCCTGTTGCGTCCGCTGGTGGACGCCGGCCTGCTGCCCACCGACTATCCCATCGTCCTGTCCGGCTACTCCGGCTACTCGGGCGGCGGTCGCCAGATGATCGAGGCCTACGAGGTCACGAAGACCGCGCCGCCGCTGGAGGTCTATGGCCTGGGCCTGACGCACAAGCACCTGCCCGAATTCCAGCGCTACACGGGACTGACGCGCCGGCCCATCTTTGTGCCGGCCGTGGCCAACTACTACGCCGGCATGATCGACCAGATCGGCCTGCAGTTCGACCTGATGAAGGGCGTGACACGCAGCCAGCAACTCGAGGATGCGCTGCGCGCGCATTACGCCGGCAGCGAGTGGGTCCGCGTGGTGCCGCCGGCGACTGGCGGACGGCTGGAGCCCACGGCGCTCAACGGCACCAACCAGATGGAGCTCAGTGTCTACGGCAACGACAGCCTGGGCCAGGCCGTGCTGGTGGCCCGCTTCGACAACCTGGGCAAGGGCGCCAGCGGCGCGGCGGTACAAAACCTCCAGCTGATGCTGGGGATCTGAGCGCCTTCAATCTTCGACCGGGTGGCCGCCCAGCACCCGACGCACCACATCGCCCGAGAAGCCGCGCGCCAGCAGGAAGCGTGCTTGTCTGGCCCGCTCCTGTGGCGTGGCGGGCGCTGCGTCGAACTTGCGCCGCCAGACCTCCCGCGCGCGGGCCAGTTCGCCGTCCTGGAGCCCGGCCAGGGTCTGCTCGATCAGTTCGCGTGCCAGTCCCTTGGCCTGCATTTCCTGGCGCAATCGCGCCGCGCCCAGCTGGCCGGCCCGGCGGTGCACCAGGGAGTCGGCGGCACGCTGCTCATCGAGATAGCCCTTGGCCTGCAACTCATCCAGGGCCTGGGCCAGCGTGCCCGGCTCTTCCTCGTAGCGCGCGAGCTTGCGCTCGAGCTCGAGCCGGGTGTGTTCACGCTGGCCCAGGAGTCTCAAGGCCCTACCCTTGAGGCTGGTCTGGAAGGCCGGCCTGGCGCCGGCTGGCTTCTGCAGGCCCGACACGGTGCGTCTTACTCTTCCTCGGCGACCTCTTCCGTCTCGCCGCGCAGCGGGATGCCCAGCGACTCGCGCACCTTGTTCTCGATCTCCAGGGCGAGCTCCGGGTTCTCGCGCAGGAACTCGCGCGCGTTGTCGCGACCCTGGCCGATCTTCTCGCCGTTGTAGGCGTACCAGGCGCCCGACTTCTCGACGATCTTGGCGTTGACACCCATGTCGATGACCTCGCCCTCGCGGCTGATGCCCTCGCCGAACAGGATGTCGAACTCGGCCGTCTTGAAGGGCGGCGCCACCTTGTTCTTGACGATCTTGACCTTGGTCTCGTTGCCGATGGCCTCCTCGCCCTTCTTGATGGTGCCGGTGCGACGGATGTCGATGCGCACCGAAGCGTAGAACTTGAGCGCGTTGCCCCCCGTGGTGGTCTCGGGGCTGCCAAACATCACGCCGATCTTCATGCGGATCTGGTTGATGAAGATCACCATGCAGTTGGTCTTCTTGATGGTGGCGGTGAGCTTGCGCAGGGCCTGGCTCATCAGG
Source organism: Curvibacter sp. (assembly GCA_038112835.1). Lineage (GTDB taxonomy): Bacteria > Pseudomonadota > Gammaproteobacteria > Burkholderiales > Burkholderiaceae_C > Hylemonella. Next base: position 3,049 of record JAYNNS010000327.1, read on the forward strand.
CGCGCCTGCAGGCCGGGCAGGCTGTCGCCCATCTCGCCTTCGATCTCGGCCTTGGGCGTGAGCGCGGCCACCGAGTCCACCACGATCAGGTCCACCGCGCCGGAGCGCACCAGGCTGTCGACGATCTCCAGCGCCTGCTCACCGGTGTCGGGCTGGGAGATCAGCAGGTCGGGCAGGTTGACGCCGAGTTTCTGCGCATACTGCACGTCCAGCGCGTGTTCGGCGTCCACAAAGGCACAGGTGCCGCCGATCTTCTGCATCTCGGCGATGACCTGCAGGGTCAGCGTGGTCTTGCCCGAGGACTCCGGGCCGTAGATCTCGACCACGCGGCCGCGCGGCAGGCCGCCCACGCCCAGCGCGATGTCCAGGCCCAGCGAGCCGGTGGAGAC
>JAYNNS010000328.1:0-1369 GCA_038112835.1 Curvibacter sp.
CCCCCGGCATGGGCTCGATGCGTTCGTCATAGGCGAGCACGCGGTCGAAGGTGTCGATGAAGTCCGTGCTCTCCTCGAAGCGGGCGTAGTGGGCCGGCACCAGCTTGGCCAGCTGCGCGTAGCTCTTCTCGACCCAGCGGTTCCAGATGCCGAGGGTGACGAAGTCGCTGTTCTTCTTGTGCACGCTGATGGCCCGTTCCTCGAAGGGATAGGCCTGTTCCTCCAGGGCCAGCTCGTACTGCTCCTTCTCCTCGCCCTGGAGGTCCTCGGGACGCTCCGACTCGTTCAGCGCGCGGCTGAACTCCAGGTAGGTCTCGCCCAGGTAGTAGGTGGCCGCGGCCGAGGTCTCGCTGATCTCGTAGTCGAGGATCTTTTCCATGCCGGTCCGCACTTCGCGCAGCGCAGCCTGCTTCTTCTTCAGGTTTTCCTCGAAAGGCTTGCGCAGTTTGATCTGGGCGTAGCGCTCGTAGAGCGGCTCGGTCAGGACCAGCAGGGATGTGGCGCCGAGGTAGCGGGTGCGGTCGGTCCGCTCCCGGCCCGCGCTCGCGTCGGCCTGCACGATGGTCCGCAGCTCGGCCTGGTAGGCGGCGGTGTCGCCCCGGCCCTTGAGGATGCCGGCGATCTTCTGGCGGCTCTCCAGCGCCACCTCGAGCGGGCGGGGGAAGGCCGTCAGGTAGCGGCGGTAGACGGCCAGGGCCTTGTCCTCTTCCCGTGCTTCGAGGTAGAGGTCGCCGGCCATCATGAGCGCCGCGCTGCGCAACTCCGGATCGCGGGTCTCGGTCTCGATGCGCTCGTACTCGACGGCGGCCTGCGAGAGCTTGCCGTCCTCCCGGTAGACGTGCGCGAGTTTCTTGGTGACCTCGGGCTGCAGCTTGTGGCTGGGGAAATGGCTGCGGAAGGCGCGCAGCACTTCGGCCGCCGGTCCCCAGTCCTTGAGCTGGATCAGCGCGGTGGCGCCGTCGTATTCCGCCGTGGGCAGGATGGTCGAGGTCGGCGCCGCCCGTGCGACGCGCAGGAAATGCCCGGCCGCGGTCCGGTAGTCGGCCTTCTTGTTGGCTTCGTCGCCCTGCTGGTAGATGGAGGCGGCCAGGTTCTCGACCAGCTCGGGGCGCGACGGGTCGCCCTGCGCCGTCAGCGGCAGCACCTCCAGATAGCCTTCCTCGGCCTCGCGGTAGTGGGCCAGCTCGAAGGAGGCATGGGCCAGGATCAGCCAGGCGGTGCGGCGGATCGGCTGCTCGGCGGCGGGGAAGAGGGCGATCAGGCGCCGGCTGCTGGTGACGGCCTGGCGGTAGTCCTTCATCGCGTACAGGTCGTCCAGGGCCGCGCTCATCACCAGCGGCGCCTTCTCGTGCTGCGGGAAGGTCTCGGC
>JAYNNS010000328.1:1379-2775 GCA_038112835.1 Curvibacter sp.
CGGCCACCGCCGCCGAGACTGATCGCCATGAAGCCGGCCTCGGCCGCCTGCTCGTGCGCGGGGTAGTCGTAGGCCGTGCGCTCGAACTCGATGGCGGCCTGGCCCACGGTCTTGTTCTCCAGCAGCAGGCTGGCCATCTGGAAGTGCAGGGCCGGCGATTCGGCTTCCTTCGGGAAGGAGGCCAGGAACTCGCGGTACCAGCGCATGGCCTCGGTGAAGTTGGCCGGCTGCTCCTTCTCGAACTTCTTTTCCTGGTACAGCGCGTGGTAGTGGCTGGCCAGCTCCTTGAGGCTGGTCTTGACGTAGCCCACCACGTCCGGGTGGGCCTGGATGTCGAAGTGCTCCCAGTACGGCGACTTCAGGCCGTAGCTGACGACGAAGGCCTTGTTGGCGTCGATGACCAGCTTGGGGAAGCCGCCCTTCTTGTAGATGTCGATCACCCGCGTGTCGTAGTGCGGTGCCAGGCGGTGGTAGGGGTTCTGCGTGACGAAGGAGCGGTAGGTGACCGCGGCGTCGTTGTAGCGACGCTTTTCCAGGTAGTGCTCGCCCAGGTTGCCGTAGACACTGGCCTCGTAGCTGCGCTTGCCGTTCGCCTTGAAGTAGGCCATGACGGCGTCCGCGCCGCCCAGGTTGGAGAAGGACAGGCTGATGACGTGGTGGGTGTCTTCGATACGCTTGTGGGTCAGCGGGTCCGTGGGGTGCTCGAAGTCGTAGCCGGTCTGGACCTTGTGGTCGAGCAGGGCGACGAAGCGGTGCAGCGCGTCCTCGTACAGCTCCTGCTTGTAGAAGGTCCAGCCCAGCTTGTACAGGGCCAGTTCGTGGAAGGAGGAGCCGGGGCCCAGCTCCACCACGGCCTTGTAGGCGTCCTCGGCATCGAGGTATTTCTTGCGGGTGAAGTGGTACTCGCCGATGCGGAACTGGACTTCGTCGTAATAGCGCGACTTCGGGTAGTCGCGCGGAATCCGTTCCATGGTCTTCATGGCCTCGTCGACCTGGCCGAGCTCCTCGTGGGCGCGCGCCAGCTGGTACAGCACCTGGTCGTTGCGCTCGTAGTGCGGGTAGCGGCTCAGCAGGCGCTGGTAGAGCCGGATCGCCTCTTCCGTGCTGCCCTGCTGCGCGTCGCTGCTGCCGTCCGGCGTCACCAGGGCCGGGGTCACGGCGCTGGGGAGCACCGGTGTTTGGCTGGCCCGTTCCTCGACGGCCTGGCTCGAATCGCGCGCCGGCGCTGCGGCCACGGCCCCGGGGTTCTGCAGGACCTGGCCGGCGTACAGTCCGGCTGGGGGCGCGGGGTGGCGGCGCCGACCTCGACAAAGCCGAAGCCGCAGCGTGCGAGGGGAGCAACGGCGGTTGCGTTCTTGTCGAAGCCCGCGGCAAGGCCCACGGGATTGGGGAGCGA
>JAYNNS010000328.1:2785-3429 GCA_038112835.1 Curvibacter sp.
GACCTGGCCGGCGAACAGACCGGCTGCGGGCGCGGGCAGGGAGGCGGGCGACGGCGTGTCGATGCGCCGCGGCTCCAGCTGCGCCAGCTTGTGCGCGTTGCGCGTCACGCCTTCCATCGTGCCGTATTCCTGCTGGATCTTCAGGTCGGCCAGGCGGCGCATGGCTTCGGGCGTCATCGCGGTTTCCGGCGTCTCCGCCAGAAACTTCTGGTAGCTGCGCATGGCCTTCTCGGTGCTGGCGTCGATGGCCACATCGCTCAGGTCGGCCTTGAGGTTGCGCAGCGTGCCGATCGAATGGCGGTCGGCATCCGTGGCGCAGGAGGCCAGCGTCAGGGCGCAGGGCAGCATCAGCAGGCGCAGGTGGCTCATGGGGCCCCGCCTTCCTGCTTCTTGCTGGCGCGGTCGTAGTTTTCGGCCAGGGCGAAGCGGGCCTGGACCTGGTAGTCCTCCAGCCGGCGGCGGCGCTGCTGCAGCTCCTCGCTGGCCATGGCGTTGAGCAGGCTGCCCTGGCGCAGCATGAGGACGCCGACCTTCTCCTTCGCCTGCGCGACGCGGATCCGCAGCTGGCGCAGCTGGGTGTCGTAGCCCTTGTAGCTTTGGGTCGCGGCCTGGCGCGTGCGCACGAAGGAGCGGTAGATGGTGCG
>JAYNNS010000329.1:0-3415 GCA_038112835.1 Curvibacter sp.
AGGTCAAATCCCTCTCACCCCAGCAGGGCTACCAGCTGCTGGACGCGGGCGACACCATCATGTCCTCGGGCACGCTGGAGGCGGTGCTGCGCTGCGTGGGCGCCGCCTGCGCGGGCGTGGACGACGTGGTGAAGCAGGAGGTGCAGAACGTCTTCTGTGCCACGCGCCCCTGCGGCCACCACGCCGAGGCCGACCACGCCATGGGCTTCTGCGTCTTCAACCAGGCGGCCATCGCCGCCCTGCATGCGCGCAAGCAGCACGGCCTGCAGCGCGTGGCGGTGGTGGATTTCGACGTGCACCACGGCAACGGCACGCAGAACAGTTTCTGGGACGATCCGGACCTTTTCTACGGCTCCTGCCACCAGGGCAATTTCTATCCCGGCACGGGCGCGAAGCAGGAGACCGGCGTGGCCGGCAACATCGTCAACGTGCCCTTCGCCCGTGGCACGGGCTCGGCCGCCTTCCGCGCCGCCATGACGGACCACCTGCTGCCTGCGCTGCGCGGATTCGCGCCCGAGCTGCTGATCATCTCGGCCGGCTTCGATGCCCACCACCTGGACCCGCTGGGCGGCCTGCAGTTCACCGACGAGGACTACCACTGGATCACGCGCGAGCTCATGAAGGTGGCCGACGAGACGGCCCAGGGTCGCGTGGTCTCGGTGCTTGAAGGCGGCTACAGCCTCGAGGGCCTGGCCAGCGGCACGGCGGCGCATGTGCGCGCGCTCATGGAGCACTGAGGCGGCACGCGTTGCCGGCCGCCTGGCCTGCGGCTTTGTGTATTCTTGCGAGGCCGGTCCGGCAGTTCCGCGAGGACGCACAGGGCCGGGCTTTCGAAATTTCACTTCCAACAGAACGAGAGAGACATGAGCACTCAGAAACTGATCCCCGTCTTGCTGCTGTCTGCCGCCACATGGCTGGCCGGCTGCACGACGCAGCCCTCGGCCCCCGCCGCGCCTGCGGCCCCCGCTGCGGCTGCGGCCCCCGCTGCGGCTGCGGCCCCGACTTACGACCATGCCGAACCCCTGGGCGCTGCCATGGAAGGCTGGGTCTATCCCTATCCGGTGCAGTACCTGCAGTTCGAGCTGCAGGGGCAGCTGGTGCGCATGGCCTATATGGACGTGCAGCCGGCGGCGAACGCCAACGGCCAGACCGTGGTGCTCTTCCATGGCAAGAACTTCGGGGCCGACTACTGGGCCAACACGCTGCGTGCCTTGTCGGCCCGGGGCTACCGCGTCATCGCCCTGGACCAGATCGGTTTCGGCAAGTCCACCAAGCCCGAGATCCGCTACACCTTTGCCATGCTGGCCGACAACACGGTGCGCGTGCTGGACCATCTAAAGGTCGGCCGCGTGGCGATTGTGGCCAACAGCATGGGGGGGATGCTCGGCGTGCATTTCGCGCGTCGCTATCCTGAGCGCGTGAGCGCCCTGGTGCTGGAGAACCCGCTGGGCCTGGAAGACTACGTGCCTGCCATCCCGCCCCAGCAGACCGCCAACCTGCTCAAGCTGGAGATGGCGCAGACCACCACCAGCTATCGTGCCTTCATCAAGAGCTACTTCAAGGATAACTACCGTCCGGAGTTCGAGCGCTTCGTCGAGCAGTTCTCGCGTGTACAGCGTAGCCCCGAGTACCCGCGCTACGCCCATGTTTCGGCCCTGACCTACCAGATGATCTACGAGGGGCCGACCTACAACGAGCTGCCCAAGCTCACGGTGCCCGTGCTGCTGGCCATCGGCCAGCTGGATCGCACGGTCTTCGGCCGCCGCTTTGCGCCGCCCGAGGCCGTGAAGAACCTGGGCAACTTCCCCCAGCTGGGCAAGGACGCGCAAAAGCGCATTCCCGGCGCCAGGCTGGTGGAGTTCGAGAACGTGGGGCATGTGCCGCATCTGGAGGCACCCGAGCGCTTCCATGCGGCGGTGCTGGAGTTCCTGGCGGACAAGCGCTGACCGCGCGCTCACCGTTCCCCTGCGACAAGGGCCACGCCTGGGGCGTGGCCCTTGTCGTTGGGACGGGGCTCAGTCGCGCCGCGGGATGTTGAGCCCGCGCTGCACCGCCGGACGGGCCAGGAAGGCTTCCAGTGCGCGCGTCACTTCGGGGAAGCTCCGGATGCCCACCAGTTCGCCCGCGTCGTAGAAGCCCAGCAGGTTGCGCACCCAGGGGAAGACGGCGATGTCGGCGATCGTGTAGTCCTCGCCCATGATCCAGCGGCGGCCCTGCAGGCGCTGGTTGAGCACGCTCAGCAGGCGGCGCGATTCGGCCACGTAGCGGTCGCGCGGGCGCTTGTCCTCGTAGTCCTTGCCGGCGAACTTGTGGAAGAAGCCAAGCTGGCCGAACATGGGGCCGACACCGCCCATCTGGAACATCAGCCACTGCAACGTCTCGTACTTGCCCGCATCGTCCGCAGGCATGAGCTGGCCGGTCTTGGCGGCCAGGTAGACCAGGATGGCGCCCGATTCGAACAGCGCCAGCGGCTGGCCGCCCGGTCCGTCGGGGTCGAGGATGGCCGGGATCTTGTTGTTGGGGTTGAGGCTGAGGAACTCGGGGCTCAGCTGGTCGTTGCTGTCGAAGCGCACCAGATGGGGCTCATAGGGCAGGCCCGTCTCCTCCAGCATGATGGACACCTTGACGCCGTTGGGCGTGGGCAGGGAGTAGAGCTGCAGGCGGTCCGGGTGCTGCGCCGGCCATTTGCGGGTGATGGGAAAGTCGGACAGTGGTTTCATCGACCGCATCGTACCCGCTGCGCTGCGGCTCTGGGCGCGGGATGGCTGCCCGCCGGCCTCACCCGCAGGTTCAGAAAGTGCTCAGGGGCTGGCGCGCGCTGTGCGAGGCCTCCATGCCCAGGGCCTGCTGCAGCAGGGCGGGCAGGCTGGGCCACTGGATGGGGCGCTGCAGGTGGATGTGGCCGGGCAGGGGCTGGCCGTCCACCTGGATCACGACCTTGCCGCCCGGCATGCGGCCGCGCGCGGCCCAGGTCATGACCTTGGTATCGGTGCCGTCGAGCAGGATCACGTCGGCCTCCTCCATGTGCTCCGCGCCGCTGAGCTCGATGCGCAGGTGGCGGCGCTGGGACAGGGCGGTGATGCCCTGGATCAGTTCACGCTCGGCCGGCGTGAAGCCCATCACCAGCAGATGCACCGTGTCTTGCAGCGGCGCGGGCCGCGATGGGGTGGGTTGCGCGGGGTCCGGCGCGTCGTCGCCGAGGGGCAGGATGATCATGGTGGGTCCCTGTTTTGTAATCGTTGGATTCATTCTGGTCACGGGTTCCGCGGATTGCACGTGAGGAGTTCACACTTGCGGCCCGCGCGCGGCGCGCGGCCGGGGGTGGCGTGCAATAGTTCACGCCGCCCGGGTGGTGGCCGGACTCGATTACGATGACGGCATGTCTTCTGCCAGCCTTGCGGCCCCGCCCGTCCCC
>JAYNNS010000330.1:0-3390 GCA_038112835.1 Curvibacter sp.
CAACGTGGTCGCCACGTCACCAAGGTAGACCACGTCTGGGCCTTTTTCGCCTCGCGTCGGTCGAAGCCGCCCCTCGGCGTCCACCGAATGGTGCGGTCCAGCCCGCACCACTTGGGCGGCCAAGCGCAAGGTGTTCGGCATACGGCATGAGCACGCCTCGCTCAGTTGAAGGGTCCACCGGTGATTTGTTTCATCAGACAAGTTCTTCAACGTCTGAGTTCATCCTCCGCCCGGTGAACCTGACATGGCAGGAAAGGACAGCGGCAAGGACCTGACGGACCTGCCCGGCGTGGGCGCCAATCTGCAGGACCACCTGCAGATCCGCGCGGTGTTCAAGGTGCAGGGCGTGCAGACGCTCAACACCATGGCCAACTCGCTGGTGGGCAAGGCCAAGATCGGGCTTGAGTACGCGCTCAAGCGCAGCGGGCCCATGAGCATGGCGCCCTCGCAGCTGGGCGCGTTCACCCGCAGCAGCCCTGACCAGCCCTACCCGAACATCGAATACCACGTGCAGCCCCTGTCGCTCGATGCGTTTGGCGAGCCGCTGCACAGCTTCCCTGCCTTCACGGCCAGCGTGTGCAACCTCAACCCCACGAGCCGGGGCACGGTGAACATCAAGAGCGCCGACTTCAAGGCCGCCCCCGCCATTGCGCCCAACTACCTCAGCACGCCCGAAGACCGCCAGGTGGCGGCCGACAGCCTGCGCGTCACGCGCCGTATCGTGGCCCAGCCCGCGCTGGCCAAGTACCAGCCGCAGGAGTGGAAGCCCGGCGTGCAGTTTGAGAGCGACGAGGACTTGGCGCGATTGGCGGGCGACATTGCCACCACCATCTTCCACCCCGTGGGCACCACCAAAATGGGCCGCGACGGCGACCCGATGGCCGTGCTGGATGCGCAACTGCGGGTGCGCGACGGACGCGGCGGCGTGGTGGCCGGCCTGCGCGTGGTGGATGCGGGTGCCATGCCCACCATCACCAGCGGCAACACCAACTCGCCCACGCTGATGATCGCCGAGCGCGCGGCCCAGCTGATCAGGGCTGCGAGCTAGCGGATCCCGCGCACATAGCGCGGCGCCCCGTCATCGTCTTCAGGCGGCGGCGTACTGGTCGCCAAGCCGGCGGCCGTGTCGGGAAAGCGGCTGCGCGCGGCGTCAGGCTCCGGTGCCGGTGGCCTGAGGCCCAGCGCCGCTTCGAGCTTGCCGGCCCACTCCTCCAGATCGGGGTGATCGTCCTCCTTCGCGCTGGCGAGCGCAAAGCGGATGATCTCGCGCGCGTAGTCCGCATTGGCCGCCATCCATTCGGTGTCGGTCACACGGCCGGTCTTGCGCCGCAAGAGCACATGCAGATGGGCAGCAATCGCCACTTTTTCGCTTTCCAGCATGGATGGGGCCTCCTGTCCTGTGGGTTCCGACTCAACTGCCCATGCGCTCGCGGTGCTGGGAGATATCCAGCCCCGCAAGTTCGGCGCGCTCGTCTACGCGCAGTCCCACGGTGGCCTTGAGCAGCAGCAGCAGCACGGCGCTGACGCCGGCGCTGTAGGCCATGACGGCCACGGCGCCCACGAGCTGGGTCAGCACGCTGCCTTCGACGCCGGCGATGGTCTTGCTGGCCAGCGCTCCCGTGAGCAGAGCCCCGACGATGCCGCCGATGCCGTGCACACCGAAGACGTCGAGCGAATCGTCGGCATTGAGCAGGCGCTTGAGGCCAGTGGCGCCCCAGTAACAGGCCACGCCCGCCACCAGACCGATCAGCAGCGCGCTGCGCGGCGTCACGAAGCCGGCGGCGGGGGTGATCGCGACCAGACCGGCAACCACGCCCGAGCACAGGCCCAGCAGCGAGGGACGCTGGCGCACCATCCATTCGGCCAGCATCCAGGACAGGGCGCCCGCGGCCGCGGCGATGTGCGTGACCGCCATGGCCAGGCCCGCACGGCCGTCCGAGGCCACGGCCGAGCCGGCGTTGAAGCCGAACCAGCCCACCCAGAGCAGGCCGGCGCCGGCCATGGTCAGGCCCAGGTTGAAGGGCTCGAAGGCCTCCTTGCCGTAGTTCTGCCGCGGGCCCAGGATCCAGGCGCAGACCAGACCGGTCACGCCCGCGTTGATGTGCACCACCGAACCGCCCGCAAAGTCGAGCACGCCTCTCTGCGCCAGCCAGCCCCCGGGCTCCCAGACCCAGTGGGCGATGGGCGCATAGACCAGGATGGACCACAGGCCGATGAAGACCAGCATGGCCGAGAAACGCATGCGTTCGACGAAGGCGCCGACGATGAGGGCCGGCGTGATGATGGCGAAGGTGAGCTGGAACATGGCGTAGACCGACTCGGGGATCGCCGGCGCCACGTGGCTGACCGACACGCGGCCGGCATCCTTGAGGTAGTCCAGCCCCGTGAAGCCCATGCGCCCCAGCCCGCCCAGCCACTCGCTGCCCGGCATGAAGGCCAGCGAATAGGCCAGGCCGAACCAGAGCAGGCTGACCAGGCCGGTGATGGCGGTGACGCTGGCCAGGGTGTTGATCACGCTCTTGCGCCGCACCAGGCCGCCATAGAAAAGGGCGATGCCGGGCAGGGTCATGAGCAGCACCAGGGCGGTGGAGGTCATCATCCAGGCGGTGTCGGCGCCGTTGATCTGCTCCACGCCGACCAGACCGGGCCGCGTGAGCGCCGGAGGTGGGGCCGGCGCCTGGGGCGCCGCGGCCGGCACGAGATCGGGTGGCGCGTCCACGACAGGGCGAAGCTGTGCCGCGGGCGCGGCCTCGGACGGCGTGTCCGCCGGCCCCTGCTGCGCTGCCGCGCTCCAGCCCATGCCCAGGAACAAGATGGCCCAAGCCCAACGTCCAACTCTGTGCATTTTTCATCCTGACCGTGGTTGCCTCAGCCTCAAAGCAAGGGACATGCCAGGCGCAAGACAGGGCACCAAGCCGGGGAAACCCCTAGCCGGGAGCACCCGGCCCTGGCTTAAATTACGGGCACTCACAGCCGACCTGCGGGTCGCGCATGAGAGGAACCGAGGAAGACATCTGGCTAAACGAACAACAAAATATTGATACCATCCAGAGCAGATGGCGTTCCCCAAGGCACCGCTGAGTCGGTGCCTTTTTATTTCCGGGTCTTTTTTCCTCCCCGCTTCCCCATGGATTTCCTGCTCGTCACACTGGCCTCGCTGCTGGCCGGTTTCGTGGACGCCATCGTCGGCGGTGGTGGCCTGGTGCTGCTGCCGGCCCTCTTCGCCACCTACCCGGCTGCGCATGCGGCCACGCTGCTGGGCACCAACAAGTCCGCCTCGGTCTGGGGCACGGCCTTTGCCTCGGTGCAGTACCTGCGCCGGGTCGACCTGTGCTGGCGCACCATGTTGCCGGCCTTGGGCCTGACGAACGCCGGCTCGCGGGCCGGGGC
>JAYNNS010000331.1:0-3330 GCA_038112835.1 Curvibacter sp.
CACGGCAAACTTGATGTCGACGATGTTCTCGTCCTCGGTCAGCATGGCCGAGTCGCGCAGGCCCGTGGCCTTGATGACCACGTCGCGGCCCACGTCGACCGAGCGGATCTGGGTCACGAAGACCAGCTCATGGCGCTGGATGGGGTACGGCAGGCGCCAGTTGAAGCCGGCACCGACCGTGGAGTGGTACTTGCCGAACTGGGTGATGACGGCCTGCTGGCCTTCCTGCACGATGAAGAAACCCGTGCCCAGCCAGATCAATACTGCGATGGCGCTGATCAGGCCGATGCCGATGCCCGCCCCCTTCATGTCAGGCTGGCCCCCGCCATTGCCCGGACCGTCGTTGCGGCCGCCCCGCCCCCCGAACAGGCCCGAGAGCTTGCGGTTGAAATCGCGCCAGAGTTCGTCGAGATCCGGTGGCCCCTGGGTGTTGCCCGGACGGGAGCCGCGGTTACCCTGGGGCGGCACATCGTCAGGGCGGTTGCCTTCGGCGGGCTTGTCATCCCCACGGCCCCAGCGCGGGTCGTTCAGGTTGAACATGCCGCGCAGGCGACCGGGCCATTGCGCGGCCCAGCGGAAGGCGGGTGCATGGAGTTTCATTCTTGGCTCTCTCTGTGTTCTTGGCCCAGGGCCTGGGACGCCTGCATTGTGCCCAATCAGAATGGGCTTGCGTGATTGTCCGGGAAATCTGCCGGCATTTCGGCGGCTTGCGCCTCCCCGCCGACGGTCTCCGTGACGCGCCGGGCCAACAGCAGGCGCAGCTCGGCCAGGCCCTCGCCCGTGCGCGCGCTCACGAAGACCCGGGGCACGGGCTGGCCGTCGAGCTCGTAGTCGTCCTGCAGCTGCGCGGGGCGGCGCTCCAGACCCAGGGCATCGAGCTTGTTGAAGACCAGGACCTGCGGGATGTGGCCGGCGCCGATCTCGTCCAGCACGCGCTGCACCTCGGTGATCTGCTCGGGAAAATTGGGATTGGCCGCGTCCACCACGTGCAGCAGCAGGTCGGCGTCCACCGCCTCCTGCAGCGTGGCCTGGAAGGCGTCGATCAGGCCGTGCGGCAGGTCGCGGATGAAGCCCACGGTGTCCGACAGGGAGACCGAACGCCCGGCCTCGCCCAGGTAGAGCTGGCGCGTGGTCGTGTCCAGCGTGGCAAACAGCTGGTCGGCCGCATAGGCGCGCGCCTTGACCAGGGCGTTGAACAGCGTGGACTTGCCGGCGTTGGTATAGCCGACCAGGGAGATGTTGAAGGCATCGCGGCGCTCGCGCTGGCGGCGCTGGGTCTGGCGCTGGCGCTTGACCTTGTGCAGCCGCTCCTTGGTGCGCTTGATGGCCTCGCCGATCATGCGGCGGTCGAGTTCGATCTGCTTCTCGCCCGGGCCGCCACGCACGCCGGCGCCACCGGTCTGGCGCTCCAGGTGGGTCCAGCGCCGCACCAGGCGGGTGCTCAGGTACTGCAGGCGCGCGAGTTCGACCTGCAGCTTGCCCTCGTGGCTACGCGCACGCTGGGCGAAGATCTCCAGGATCAGCAGGGTGCGGTCGTTGACCGGCAGCTCCAGCGTGCGCTCGAGGTTACGCTGCTGGGCCGGGCTCAAGGCCTGGTCGAACAGGATCTCGCTGGCGCCCAGCTGTGTGGCCAGCAGCTTGATCTCCTCAGCCTTGCCGCTGCCCACGAAGAGCGCCGCATCGGGCGCCTTGCGCTTGCAGGTGATGCGCCCCACGGGGTGCAGGCCGGCGGTCTCGGCCAGCAGGCCAAGCTCCTCGAGTTCGCCGTCGAAATGCGGCAGGCCGAAATCGACCCCGACCAGGATGGCCGAGGCCGGGGTCTGTTCAGTGGATGCGGACAAGGAGGACGCTGGCGCCAGTCAGAAGATGAAAGGGAAAGCCGGCACGCAAGCGGCTGCCACCCCCCGGCACATCAGGAAGCACTGGGGGCGTCGCCCTCGCCGACCGAGAAGTTCACGGCGCGGCCGGGCACGATGGTGGAGATGGCGTGCTTGTAGACCATCTGGGTCACGGTGTTGCGCAGCAGGACCACATACTGGTCGAAGGACTCGATCTGGCCCTGCAGCTTGATGCCGTTGACCAGGTAGATCGAGACGGGCACGTGCTCGCGGCGCAGGGTGTTGAGGAAGGGATCCTGCAGGAGCTGACCTTTGTTATTGCTCACGATATTCTCCGTGTTCAAAAGTGATGAAGAAGTCGCCACCATACCACAGCGGGCCGGGATGCGCTTGACAGACGCGCGCCCTGCCCGCTAGGGCCCGCACGCCGCAGGGGATTGGGCGCGGCGCCCTACTCCTTGTCGGCGTAGGGATTGTCCGAGGTCTTGAGCTCGATGCGCAGCGGCGTGCCGACCAGGTCGAACTCCTTGCGGAACCAGCCCTCGAGGTAGCGCTTGTAGGCATCGGGCACGTGCTCCAGCGAATTGCCGTGGATCACGATGACCGGCGGGTTCATGCCGCCCTGGTGGGCGTAGCGCATCTTGGGCCGGTACATGCCGCTCTTCTTGGGCTGCTGGAACTGCACGGCCTGCTGCAGCAGGCGGGTGAGTACCGGGGTGGACATCTTGCGGTTGGCGGCCTGGTGCGCCTTGGCGATGGAGGTCCACAGCGGCCCCAGGCCCTGGCGTTTCTGGGCCGAGATGAAATGGATGTTGGCAAACTTGAGGAAGGCCAGCCGGGTCTCGATGGAGCGCTGCACGGTCTGGCGCTGGTAGTCGTCCACCGCGTCCCATTTGTTGATGGCCAGCACCACGGCGCGGCCGCTCTCCAGGATGTAGCCGGCGATGTGGGCGTCCTGGTCGGTCACGCCCTGGGTGGCGTCGATCAGCAGCAGCACCACATGGGCCGACTCGATGGCCTGCAGGGTCTTGACCACCGAGAACTTCTCGATCGCCTCGAAGACCTTGCCCTTGCGGCGCAGGCCGGCCGTGTCGATCAGCTCGAACTTCTGGCCGTTGCGCTCGAAGGGCACGCTGATGGCGTCGCGCGTGGTGCCCGGCAGGTCGAAGGCCACCAGGCGCTCCTCGCCCAGCCAGGTGTTGATCAGGGTGGACTTGCCCACGTTGGGGCGGCCGGCCACGGCCAGCTTGATCACGCCCTCCTCCCCGGCCGCCTCGGCCTCCTCGTCTTCGGGCAGGTTCAGCGGCGCCAGCGCCAGGTCCACCAGCGAGCGGATGCCCTGGCCGTGCGCGGCCGAGACCGGGTGCACCTCGCCCAGGCCCAACTCGTAGAACTCGGCCAGCTGGGCGCCTTCCTGCATGCCCTCGGCCTTGTTGGCGACCAGCACACAGGGCTTGCCCAGCCGGCGCAGGTATTTGGCGATGTCGTGGTC
>JAYNNS010000332.1:0-3323 GCA_038112835.1 Curvibacter sp.
TCTGAACTGCGCCAGCGCCTGCGTGCGCTCGGGGCTCATCCGCGCCACGAGCACCGTGTGCTGCGCCTGTGGTCGCAGGCCCTGCCGCAGAACCATGGCAGTCGTCCGATCGAGAACTTCCTGTCTGCCACGCTGCGACAGGCTTTGCCGGAGCTGGAGCGGGAACTTGCAGCGCTGGCCACCGTGCATTCGGAGCATCCGGGCGAGGACGGCTCGCTGCGCCGCGTGGTGGCGCTGGCCGACGGCCAGCTGGTCGAGAGCGTCCACCTGCCACCGGGCCGCACGCCGGCGCTGTGCGTGTCCACCCAGGTGGGGTGTGCGGTCGGCTGCACCTTCTGCATGACCGGCACCACGGGGCTGCTGCGCCAGCTCGGCAGTGCCGAGATCGTGGCCCAGGTGGCGCTGGCGCGCGCCAGCCGGCCGGTGCGGCGCGTGGTCTTCATGGGCATGGGCGAGCCGGCGCACAACCTGGACAACGTGCTCGAGGCCATCGACCTGTTGGGCACGGCCGGCAACATCGGGCACAAGAACCTGGTGTTCTCCACCGTGGGCGATGTGCGCGTGTTCGAGACCCTGCCCCTAGGGCGCGTGAAGCCGGCCCTGGCGCTGTCCCTGCACACCACCCGGGCCGAGCTGCGTGCGCAGCTGCTGCCGCGCGCGCCGCGCCTCACGCCCGAGGAGCTGGTCGAACGGGGCGAGCACTATGCGCGGCTCAGCGGCTACCCGATCCAGTACCAGTGGACGCTGCTCGACGGCGTCAACGACACCGAGGAAGAGCTCGAAGGGCTGGTGCGCCTGCTCCGCGGCCGCTATGCCATCCTCAACCTCATTCCCTACAACGCGGTGCAGGGCCTGCCCTATCAGCGCCCGGCCCCTGAGGCGGCCGCCGAGATGGCGCGGCAGCTGCATCGCCGCGGCATCCTGACCAAGCTGCGTCAGTCGGCAGGGCAGGATGTGGAGGGTGGCTGCGGGCAGTTGCGCGCGCGGGCGGTGGGCACGCGGCGCGTGATCGCACTGCGGACCGAATAAGCGGCTGCAGCGCCCTCGCGGTGGTGCATGCACAATGTTTTCCGTGCCGAGGGCCGTTCCCGCTGGGGGCCGGTGCCCGGTGCATGAAAGAATCTTGCTGACTTTCGTTCGATATCAACAGGGAGGACATCCATGAAGAAGAGTTTGATCGGGCTGGCGCTCGCATGTACCGTTGTGGCCGCGCAGGCCGATGCACCCAGGGTGCGCCTGTTTGGCAGCGTGGGCTATGGATTCGGTGGCGATGCGCTCGTCAGCGGTAACTGGACCGACGGCACGCCCTGGGACCTGAAGGCCGGCCAGGGCACGGTGCTGGCGCTGGGGGGCGATCTGCGGCTCACCGACTCGTTCTCCATCCAGGGCAGCGCGGGCTACCACCGCAACAGTGTGGATGGCACCAACGGCAACGTTGTCTTCACGCGGGTACCGGTCGAGTTGCTGGGTTTCTATGCTCTGACGGATCAGGTCCGCCTGGGCCTGGGCGCGCGCAAGTCGCAGAGCGCCAAGGTGCAGGGTGGTGGCGTGGCGGCGAGCGTGAGCGAGCCCTATGAGAGCACGGCCGGCGCAGTCGCCGAGGTGCAGTACCTCTTCAGTGCGCCTTCCAGGTCGGAGCGCTCGCCCCTGTTCGGCGTCTACCTGCGCTACGTCAAGGAAAGCTTCAAGGCCAAGAGTGCCAGCTGGGACGACCAAAAGCGCGACGGCAGCCACATGGCCCTGGGCCTGATGTTCTACTACTGAGCGCCGCTTGCGCGGCCTGCGGGCCGCGGTCATTCAGTACCCCCGCTGCCCCGCCCGTGGGCAGCGCGTAAAATCACGGCTCTTCCAAGGAGCGTTGCAGCAGCACCCCGGTGCTGTCAGGCTTGGATGATCCAACGACGCTCACCTGCTTTTGTCTTCCTCAGGTGAGCCGCATGTCAGAAATCTCCGTCCCTCCCATGAAGCTGTCCGGTCTGGAGCCGGTCCTCATCGGTACGGACAGCCTCTTCGTCAACGTCGGCGAGCGTACCAACGTCACGGGCTCCAAGGCTTTCGCCCGCATGATCCTCAACGGCCAGTTCGAGGAGGCGCTGGCCGTGGCGCGCCAGCAGGTCGAGAACGGTGCGCAGGTGATCGACATCAACATGGACGAGGCCATGCTCGACAGCCAGGCCGCCATGGTGCGTTTCCTGAACCTGATCGCCAGCGAGCCCGACATCGCGCGCGTGCCCATCATGATCGATTCCTCCAAGTGGAGCGTGATCGAGGCCGGCCTGCGCTGCATCCAGGGCAAGGGCATCGTGAACTCCATTTCCATGAAGGAGGGCGTGGACGAGTTCAAGCGCCAGGCCCGGCTGATCAAGCGCTACGGCGCGGCCACCGTGGTGATGGCCTTCGACGAGAAGGGGCAGGCCGACACCTATGCGCGCAAGATCGAGATCTGCGAACGTGCCTACCGCATCCTCGTCGACGAGGTCGATTTCCCGCCCGAGGACATCATCTTCGACCCCAATATCTTCGCGATTGCCACCGGCATCGAGGAACACAACAACTACGCGGTGGACTTCATCGAGGCCACGCGCTGGATCAAGCACCACCTGCCCGGCGCCAAGGTCTCGGGCGGCGTCTCCAACGTCTCTTTCAGCTTCCGCGGCAACGACCCGGTGCGCGAGGCCATCCACACCGTCTTCCTGTATCACGCCATCAAGGCCGGCATGGACATGGGCATCGTCAACGCGGGCATGGTCGGCGTCTACGACGACCTGGAGCCGACTTTGCGCGAACGCGTCGAGGACGTGGTGCTCAACCGCCGGCCCGACGCGGGCGAGCGCCTGGTGGAGATCGCCGAGACGGCCAAGGGCGTGGCCAAGGACGACAGCAAGAAAAACGAATGGCGCGCGGGAACCGTGGCGCAGCGCCTGAGCCACGCGCTGGTGCACGGCATCACCGACTTCATCACCGAAGACACCGAGGAGGCCTACCAGGCCGTGCTGGCCCAGGGCGGCCGTCCGCTGCACGTGATCGAAGGGCCGCTGATGGATGGCATGAACATCGTGGGCGACCTGTTTGGCGCCGGCAAGATGTTCCTGCCCCAGGTGGTCAAGAGCGCGCGCGTGATGAAGCAGGCCGTGGCCCATCTCATCCCCTACATCGAGGAGGAGAAGCGCCAGCAGGAAGCCGCCGGCCTGGACGTGAAGTCCAAGGGCAAGATCGTGATCGCCACCGTCAAGGGCGATGTGCACGACATCGGCAAGAACATCGTCACCGTGGTCCTGCAGTGCAACAACTTCGAGGTCATCAACATGGGCGTCATGGTGCCC
>JAYNNS010000333.1:0-3316 GCA_038112835.1 Curvibacter sp.
CCCGGCCGCCAGCAGGTGACCGAGGCCTACTTGGTCGAGCGCTACAGCCACGTCCACCACATCGTCAGCACAGACGAACGGCTGCTCCAGGACGGCATGAGCTCCATGGACGTGCTCAAGGCCACCTTCCCGGCCGGCACGCTGACCGGTGCGCCCAAGGTGCACGCCATGGAGCTGATCGACCAGCTCGAACCCAGCAAGCGCGGTCTCTATGGCGGCGCCTGCGGCTACCTGAGCTATGCCGGCGACATGGACGTGGCCATCGCCATCCGCACCGGCATCATCCAGAACGAGACGCTCTACGTGCAGGCCGCGGCCGGCGTGGTGGCCGACTCGGTGCCCGAGATGGAGTGGCGCGAGACCGAGCACAAGGCGCGCGCCCTGATCCGGGCCAGCGAACTCGTGGAACAGGGGCTGGAATGAGCGCCGCCGGACCGCTCCAAGGCGCGAAGGCCCCCTCGGGGGGCCGTGCAGCGGCCGTGGCCGCAAACGTGGGGGCACAAGGAGGCACCATGAAGAAGATTCAACTGCTCATGGTGGACAACTACGACTCGTTCACCTACAACCTGGTGCAGTACTTCGGTGAACTCGGCGCGGACGTGGAAGTCCACCGCAACGACGAGATCACGGTCGACGAGATCGAGGCCAGGCTGAAGGCCGGCCAGCTGGACCGCCTGGTGATCTCGCCCGGGCCCTGCTCGCCGGCGGAGGCCGGCATCTCGGTGGCGGCCATCCGCCACTTCGCGGGCAAGCTGCCCATCCTGGGCGTGTGCCTGGGCCACCAGAGCATCGGCGCGGCCTTCGGCGGCCAGATCGTCCGCGCCAAAGCGCTCATGCACGGCAAGACCAGCGAGATCACGACCACCCGCGAGGGCGTGTTCGCCGGCCTGCCCGAGCGCTTCACCGTGAACCGCTACCACTCGCTGGCCATTGCCCGCGCGAGCTGTCCGCCCGAGCTCAAGGTGACGGCCTGGACCGAGGACGGCGAGAGCATGGGTGTGAAGCACCGCACGCTGGCCGTCGAGGGCGTGCAGTTCCATCCCGAATCCATCCTGACCGAGCATGGCCACGCCATGCTGAAGAATTTTCTGGAGCAAGCCTGATGCCCACCACCCACCAGATCACCCCGCAGGAGGCGCTGCAACGCGTCATCGAGCACCGCGAGATCTTCCACGACGAGATGCTGCACATCATGCGGCTCATCATGAGCGGCGAGATGTCGCCCGTGCTGATGGCCGCCTTCATCACCGGCCTGCGCGTGAAGAAGGAGACCATCGGCGAGATCACGGCTGCCGCGCAGGTGATGCGCGAGTTCTCCACCAAGGTCCATGTGGCCGACCGGACCCATCTGGTCGACATCGTGGGCACGGGCGGCGACGGCGCCCACACCTTCAACATCTCCACCTGTGCCATGTTCGTGGCTGCCGCCGCGGGCGCCAAGGTCAGCAAGCACGGCGGGCGCAGCGTCAGCAGCAAGAGCGGCAGCGCCGACGTGATGGAGTCGCTGGGCATCAACATCAACCTCCAGCCCGAGGCCATCGCGCAGTGCATCGCCGAGACAGGCGTGGGCTTCATGTTCGCGCCCAACCACCACCCGGCCATGAAGAACGTGGCGCCGGTGCGGCGCGAGCTGGCCGTGAAGACCCACTTCAACATCCTGGGCCCGCTGACCAATCCGGCCAGCGCGCCCAACATCCTGATGGGGGTCTTCCATCCGGACCTGGTGGGCATCCAGGTGCGCGCGCTGCAGCGCCTGGGCACCGAGCACGCCGTGGTGGTCTACGGCAAGGACGGCATGGACGAGATTAGCCTGGGCGCCGGTACCCTGGTCGGCGAGCTCAAGAACGGCGAGATCAGCGAGTACGAGATCCACCCCGAAGACTTCGGCATCACCATGGCCAGCACGCGCAACATCCGGGTGGACACGCCCGAGACCTCGCGCGCCATGCTGTTGTCGGTGCTGGAGGGCCAGCCGGGCGTGGCCAGCGACATCGTGGCGCTCAATGCGGGCGTGGCGCTGTACGCCGCCAACGTGGTGGACAGCATGGCCGCCGGCGTGGCCCGGGCGCGCGAGGCGATTGCATCCGGCGCCGCCAAGGCCAAGCTGGACCAGCTGGTGACCGTGGCGCATCGCCTGGGGAGCCGGCCATGAGCGACATCCTCGACCAGATCGTCGCCGTCAAGCGGCAGGAAGTGGCCGCGGCCCTGAAGAAGAAGTCGCTGGCGGCGGTGCGCGCCGATGCCGAGTCGCGCGTGCTCACGCGTGATTTCGTGGGCGACCTGCGTGCCAAGATCGCCGCCGGCCAGGCCGCGGTGATCGCCGAGGTCAAGAAGGCCAGCCCGAGCAAGGGTGTGCTGCGCGAGGACTTCATCCCCGCCGACATCGCCCAGAGTTATGCCTCGGGCGACGGCAAAACCCGTGCCGCCTGTCTCTCGGTGCTGACCGACCGCCAGTTCTTCCAGGGCCAGCCGGATTACCTCAAGCAGGCGCGCGCCTCCTGTGAACTGCCGGTGCTGCGCAAGGACTTCATGGTCGACCCCTACCAGATCTATGAATCCCGGGCCATGGGGGCCGACTGCATCCTGCTGATCGCCGCCTGCCTGGACGACGCCCAGATGCGCGACCTGGAGGCGATCGCGCTGGGTCTGGACATGGCCGTGCTGGTCGAGGTGCACGACGGCGCCGAACTGGACCGCGCCTTGCGGCTCAAGACGCCTCTGCTGGGCATCAACAACCGCAACCTGCGCACCTTTGAAGTCACCCTGGACACCACGCTGGGCCTGCGCGAGCGCGTGCCGGCGGATCGCCTGCTGATCACCGAATCCGGCATCCTGGGGCGTGCCGATGTGCAGCGCATGCGCGCAGCCGGTGTCCATGCCTTCCTGGTGGGTGAAGCCTTCATGCGCGCGCCCGAGCCCGGACTGGCCCTGGCCGAGCTCTTCGCCTGATGGGTCAGGCCGCGCTGTTTGCGGCGGAGGCGCCGGCCGCAGACCGCCTGCGCAGCTGGGCACCGGCGCAGTGGGCGGTGGCGCCGGACTGGCAGCCCCTGGTGTCCGACTTCTTCGCCAGCCCTGCGGGACAGGCTCTGGGTGAGCGCATCGCCGCGCGGCTGGCGGCCGGGGCCGTGGTCTATCCGCCGCAGCCCCTGCGGGCGCTGGAGCTCACGCCCCTGCATCGGGTGCGGGTCGTGATCCTGGGGCAGGATCCCTACCATGGGCCGGGGCACGGCGAGGGCCTGGGCATTTTCCTGGCGCCCGGGGTGTAGCTGGCGCCCACCATGCGCAACCACTACCAGGAAAATGGGGCCGCCCCCCA
>JAYNNS010000334.1:0-3313 GCA_038112835.1 Curvibacter sp.
CGCGTGGCAAAGCGCAGGGCCAGCAGGGGCGCGGCAAGGATCGCAACGCCCGCCTGGGCGGCGGTGAGGCCCTGCCCGACCCGATGAAGTCCTCCTTCGGCTACATCGGCGCCGACAGTTTTTCGCGTCAGCGGCAGGACCAGCGTCGCGGCAATGGTGGCGGCGGTTCGCGCCGAGGTGGCCGCAGCCGCTGAACGGCAGCCGCCCTGCAACGCTCGGGGCGCAGGTGTCACACCGAGCGGTTAAAATAACGGGCTTTGCCAGGCAGCCGGGCGAAAATCTCATTTCAAAACCAGACTCAGGAAATCACATGGCCATCCAGCGCACCCTCTCCATCATCAAGCCCGACGCCGTTGCCAAGAACGTCATCGGCCAGATCTACGCCCGCTTCGAAGGCGCCGGCCTGAAGATCGTCGCGGCCAAGATGGCCCACCTGTCGCGTGCCGAGGCCGAGGCCTTCTACGCCGTGCACAAGGCCCGTCCCTTCTTCAACGACCTGGTCAGCTTCATGATCTCCGGCCCGGTGATGATCCAGGTGCTCGAGGGCGAGAACGCCATCCTGAAGAACCGTGACCTGATGGGCGCCACCGATCCCAAGAAGGCCGAGAAGGGCACCATCCGCGCCGACTTCGCCGACAGCATCGACGCCAACGCCGTGCACGGCTCCGACGCCCCCGAAACCGCCGCCGTGGAGATCGCCTTCTTCTTCGCCGGCATGAACATCCACTCGCGCTAAGCAGCGCAGTCAACATGCAATGACGGCCAACCTGCTCGATTTCGACCTCGACGGTCTGGCCGCCTTTTGCGAAAAGCTGGGTGAGAAGCGCTTCCGCGCCACCCAGCTGTTCCGCTGGATCCACCAGAAGGGGGCCTCCAGCTTCGACCAGATGAGTGATCTGGCCAAGTCCCTGCGCGAGAAGCTCGCCACCACGGCGCGCATCCAGGGGCTGCAGGTCATTTCCGAACAGATCTCCGCCGACGGCACCATCAAGTGGCTGTTCGACGTGGGCGACGGCAACGCCGTCGAATCGGTCTACATCCCCGAAGACGATCGCGGCACGCTGTGCGTGTCCTCCCAGGCCGGCTGCGCCGTGGGCTGCCGTTTCTGCTCCACCGGCCACCAGGGCTTCAGCCGCAACCTCAGCACCGGCGAGATCGTCGCCCAGCTCTGGTTCGCCGAGCACTTCCTGCGCCGACACCTCCAGCGCGAGGATCGCGTCATCACCAACGTCGTGATGATGGGCATGGGCGAGCCGCTGCAGAACTACAACGCGCTGATCCCCGCGCTGCGCGTCATGCTGGACGACCACGGCTATGGCCTGTCGCGCCGCCGCCTCACGGTCTCGACCTCGGGCGTGGTGCCCATGATGGACCGCCTGGCCCAGGACTGCCCGGTGGCGCTGGCCGTGTCGCTGCATGCGCCCAACGACGAGCTGCGCGACCACCTGGTGCCGCTGAACCGCAAGTACCCCATCGCCGAGCTGCTCGAGGCCTGCAACCGCTACCTGCAGCATGCGCCGCGCGACTTCATCACCTTCGAGTACTGCATGCTCGACGGCGTCAACGACCAGCCCGAGCACGCCCGCCAGCTGATCGAGCTGGTGCGCCGGCACGCCACGGGCGGTGTCTGGTGCAAGTTCAACCTGATCCCCTTCAACCCCTTCCCGGCGTCCGGGCTCAAGCGTTCACCCCACGAGCGCGTGCAGTCCTTCGCAAAAATCCTGCTGGATGCTGGTATCGTCACGACTGTGCGCAAGACACGCGGTGACGACATCGATGCCGCCTGCGGCCAGCTGGCCGGCGATGTCAAGGACCGTACCGGGGTCGAGGAACGCATGGCGCGCCAGCGCAAGCTGCTGCAGCCCATGCAGTCCCTGCAAAGCAAGTCCGAGGAGGTTTGAGGCATGAACGTGATGCATCGATGGGTGAGGGCCGGCTGCTGGCTGCTGAGCGGTTGTCTGGCCGTGCTGGCGCTCGCGAGCCTGTCCGGCTGTGCCGCCACGCCGCCGACCGACGACATCGTCACGGCCTCCGATGAACCCGAGGTGCGCCGGCGTGCCCGCATCCGCCTGCAGCTGGCCATCGGCTATTTCGAGCAGGGCCAGACCACCGTGGCGCTGGACGAGACCAAGCAGGCCCTCAACATCGACCCGAGCTTCACCGAGGCCTACAACCTGCGCGGCCTGATCTACATGCGCCTCAACGACATGCGCCTGGCCGAGGAGAGCTTCCGCCGCGCGCTGTCCATCAGCCCCAACGACCCCAATGTGCTGCACAACTACGGCTGGATGCAGTGCCAGCAGGGTCGCACGGTCGAAGCCGTCCAGACCTTCACGCGTGCGCTGGCCAATCCCACCTACGGCGGGCGCGCCAAGACCTGGCTCACCAAGGGCCTGTGCCAGATCCAGGCCAAGCAGCCGCAGGATGCCGAGTACAGCCTGACCAAGTCCTACGAGCTCGACGCCGGCAATCCCGTGACCGGTTTCAACCTGGCCCAGCTGCTCTACCAGCGCGGCGAGGCCGCGCGGGCCCAGTTCTACATCCGCCGCATCAACAACAGCGAGCTCGCCAATGCCGAGACCCTCTGGCTGGGCATGAAGATCGAGCATCGCCTCGGGGATCGCACCGCGCGAGACCAGCTCGGCACCCAGTTGCGCAGCCGGTACCCCAGATCGCCCGAGTTGAATTCCTATGAGCGGGGAGCTTTCCATGAGTGAAGAGGCCGCCGGCAGCGTACCGGCGAACGACGAGACCCCGGCCCCGGCCGTCACCAGCACCGCAGGCATCCTGCTGCGCCAGGCGCGCGAGGCCGCCGGTGTCGATCTGCCGTCGCTGGCCGCGGCGCTCAAGGTCTCGGTGCGCAAGCTGGAAGCGCTGGAATCCGACCGCTACGAGCAGCTGCCCGATGCCGTCTTCGCGCGCGCGCTGGCCTCCAGCATCTGCCGGGCCCTCAAGATCGACCCTGCGCCCGCGCTGTCCCTGCTGCCGCAGTCCAAGGCGCCGCTGATGGACTACGACGAGGCGGGCCTGAACACGCCGTTCCGCACCCCGGGTGACGTGGCCAAGACGCCTTTCATGGACCGTCTCTCGCGCCCCATGGTGCTGGCCGCGCTCACCGTGCTGCTGGGTGCCCTGGTGCTGATCTTCTTCCCGTCGACCGAGCAGCGCGCCGAGATCGGCGCCATCGTGGCGAGCACGCCGGCGGCACCGACCCAGGCCCCCGCCGTTGTGCCGCCCGAGCCGCCCGAACCGCCGCCTGCGGCTGTGCCGACGCCGGCCCCCCTGGTCACGGCACCGGCTCCTGTGGTCGCGG
>JAYNNS010000335.1:0-3277 GCA_038112835.1 Curvibacter sp.
GTAGGGTTTGTCACCCACTTCGATTCGGCGTAAGTACTTGACCCAGCTCACACCCTGCACGCCGGGCACGACGAGGCGCAGCGGGTAGCCCTGCTCGGGCCGCAGCATCTCGCCGTTCTGCCCGTAGGCCACCAGCACCTCGCCGGACTTGATGAGGTCCATGGGGATGGTACGGGTCATGGAGGAGCCATCGGCGCCCTCGGCCAGCACGAACTTGCCGTTCTTCAGGTCGGCACCGGCCAGCTCCAGCAGGGTGATCAGCGGCACGCCGGTGAACTCGCTGCAGGAGATCATGCCGTGGGTGTACTGCACGGTGGGCACGGCCACATTGCCCCACTCCATGCCGGTGTTGGCACCGCACTCGATGAAGTGGAAGCGCGAGACCGAGGGCAGGCGCATGATCTCGTCCATGGTGAAGACCTTGGCGGCCTTGACCATGCCGTTGACCATCAGGCGGTGCTTGGACGGGTCGATGTCCCACCAGCCCTGGTGGTGCCGTTCGAAGTGCAGGCCACTGGGCGTGACGATGCCGAACAGCGACTGCAGCGGCGCGAAGGACACCGAGGCCTGGGTGGTCTGGGTCAGGCCCGGGCTCTGGCGGCGCTGCACGTTGGACTCGAACTTCGAGGGCTTGCCGTAACCTTCGGCAGCCACGCCCTGGCCCAGCCCGGTCGTGTGCTCGGGCAGGTTGAGGATGTGGGGGTCTCCCCCCTCGGCCGGCACCGGATTGCTCTGCGCCAGCGCATGGGCACCGGCGGCACCGGCCGCCGCTGCCGCGAAGGCGTTGCGGATGAAGTGGCGTCGGCCCTGCTTGGCCTCGGCCATGACGGTGCGTATACCGTCGCGATTCAGAAAACTCTCGGGTGCCTTGCGTAGGCGGCCCGAACTCATGGGGTCGTGCATGTCCTGCTCCTGCGGGCGTCGTTGGGGAAACGGTTCCCTGTGGCTGTTAAATCAAAATATCAGCAAGTACTAATATATAACAGACAGCAGCCGGAAATATCAGGGTTTCCACTAATTACTGGGCCCCGACCTCAGCGCGTGAAGCGGTAATGGTCCCGGTTCAGGACGGCCGCCACGGCCGTGACCTCCTCGGGAAACAGGCCCAGATTGAGCTCGGTGTTGCAGTGTTCCACCATGCCGCGCAGCTGGGCCGCCGTCTGGATGCGCCCGCCGGGCCGGTAGATGGCGCTGCCGTCGCCCCCGACCTTCTGCTGGTGGCAGGCCGCGCACTTGTGCTCGGCCTGCAGCTGGGCCCCCAGGCGCAGATCGGCCCCCTGGAAAATGAGGGGCGGCTGCCCCCGGGCGGGGGCCATGAGCAGGAACAACAGGAGCGGGACGACATGCTTCATGGATACAAGGCTATACAAAGCCGCGCCCCGCGTCCACGAAAAACGCTCCTGAATCTGGCACACTGCCGGTTCCCTGTCCCATCACCGCCCCACCATGTCGCGCAAGCCCGCCCCCGCCGCCGTAGCCGCCACGACCGCCGCCGTCTTTCGTGCGGACCACCAGAAGGACGTGATCAACCGCCTGCGCCGCATCGAGGGCCAGG
Organism: Curvibacter sp.; assembly: GCA_038112835.1. Lineage (GTDB taxonomy): Bacteria > Pseudomonadota > Gammaproteobacteria > Burkholderiales > Burkholderiaceae_C > Hylemonella. The sequence goes on from JAYNNS010000335.1 coordinate 1,556, forward strand.
TGCGCGGTGTGGTCGAGATGATCCAGGAAGGCCGCAGCTGCGAGGACGTGGCGCTGCAGATGTCGGCGGCGCGCAAGGCCATGGACAAGGCCTTCTACCGCATGATGGCCTGCACCATGATCGAGGCCGTGCATGGCGCCGAGGACGAGGCGCGCGCCATGGAAGAGATCGAGCAGGCCACGCGCCTGCTGGAAAAATTCGGCTGAGGTCCCGCCCTTAGCCCAGCCGGGCGCGGAAGTGGCCGATCATCCGGTCGGGCGCACAGCATCATGCGCTCCGCGCCACGCGCGTTCAGGCCAGGCCCAGCACGCGGCGGCGGCGCTCCATCATGCGCCAGACGAAGGGGGTGAAGATCAGCTGCATCGCCAGTTCCATCTTGCCGCCGGGGATGACGATGGTGTTGGCCCGGCTCATCCAGGAGTTGTCGATCATGTTGAGCAGGTAGGGAAAGTCGATGCCCTTGGGATTGGCGAAGCGGATCACCACCATGCTCTCGTCGGCCGAGGGGATGTCGCGCGCGATGAAGGGGTTGGAGGTGTCCACCACCGGCACGCGCTGGAAGTTCACGTGCGTGTGGGCGAACTGCGGCACGATGTAGTGCACGTAGTCGGGCATGCGGCGCAGGATGGTGTCGGTCACGGCTTCGGTGCTGTAGCCGCGCTGGTGCTTGTCGCGCCAGAGCTTCTGGATCCACTCGAGATTGATCACCGGCACCACGCCGATGCGCAGGTCCGGGTACTGCGCGAGGTCGTGCTCGGGCGTGACCATGGCGCCGTGCAGGCCCTCGTAGAACAGCATGTCGGTGTCCGGCGGCAGCTCCTCCCAGGGCGTGAAGGTGCCCGGGGCCTGGCCGCAGGCCGCGGCGTCGGCCTCGTGGTGCAGGTAGCGGCGCACCCGCCCCTGGCCGGACGTTCCGTAGCGGCTGAACAGGGCCTCGAGTTCGCCGAACAGGTTCGAGTCGGGGCCGAAATGGCTGAAATGCTGGTTCCCCCCCCGTTCGGCCTCGGCGGCGCGGCGCTCCATCTCGGCGCGGTCATAGCGGTGAAAGCTGTCGCCTTCGACGATCGCGGCCTTCACGCCCTCGCGGCGGAAGATGTTGGCGAAGGTGCGCGTGACGGTGGACGTGCCGGCCCCGGAAGAACCGGTGATGGCGATGATGGGATGGCGTTCGGACACAGGGCGCGTGGATGCGGCAAAGCCGGACCCGGCTCAGGAGCGAAAGAGGCCGCGCGGGGCGAACAGGGAGCGCGCAGGCGGCTCGCCGGCTTCCGGCGGCACCTCCGGCCGCAAGGAGGCCGGCCGGGAGAAGAGTCCGCCCGCACCGTCCCGGGGATCCACCGTCTCCGGATCGGCCAGCTCCGCGCACGCGGGCCGCGCCTCCACCGCCACAGGCTCCGACACCCCAAGGGACTGTTTCACGCTCATGACCCGGATCTTACGCCTCAGACCTCCACCGCCAGCAGGCGCTCGCCGCTCCAGTGCGCCGCGTGCAGGGCCTGCAGATCGGCCAGGCGCGTGCCGGCCAGATCGGGCAGCACCTGCAGGGCCCGGCTGAAGTCGTGCTGGCGGGTGTAGCGCGTGGGCGTGATCACGGTGGCCAGACCGGCCAGCGTGGCGGCCTTGAGGCCGTTACCCGAATCCTCGAAGGCCAGGCACTCACCCGGGTCGAGCTGCATGAGCTGCAGGATCTGCTGGTAGACCATGGGGTGCGGCTTCTTGAGC
>JAYNNS010000336.1:0-3272 GCA_038112835.1 Curvibacter sp.
CGCGAGGACCGGCTGCTCTACGCCATGACCGTCTGGGGCTGCTACGTGATGCTGGTGGCGGCGCTGGCGCTGGCCATGCTGGCGATGATCATCCCGGCGCAGGATTTCCGCGCCCTGCTGCTGCTGGCCGCCACCGTGAACGCCGTGACCGTGGCGCTGATCCTGTTGGTCGGGCTGCGCGCCAGCCTGCTCGGCGACCCCCTGGCGCGCTGGCTGGTGCTGGCCGGCCTGCTGCTCGCGGGCACGATGACCGGCCTGTACCTGCATGCGCTCGAGGTGCCGCTACCGCTGGTGTGGTGGGTGCTGACGGCCAGCAGCGCGCTGGTCTTCGTGCTGATCGTGATGGTGCTGATCATCGTGCGCAACCGCGCCAACCGCGAACTCGCGCGACTGGCCCGGCTCGACTCCGGCAGCGACCCGGTGACGGGTCTGCCCACGGGCGCTCGCCTGCTGGGCGAGGTCGAACATGCCTTTTGGCGCGCGGGCCGGCTGCGCGGGCAGTGCGTGGTGGTCTGCGTCTACCTGAGCAATCTCTACGAGCTCGGCAATTCGATGGGCCGCACCACCGACAACCAGATCCTGGCGGCCACGGCGGCGCGCATCCGCCGCGCGGCGGGCTTTCGCTGCGTGGTGGGCCTGTACCACCCGCGCTGCTTCGTGATCGTCTTCACGCTGGACCGCAGGCGCAGCCTCGACGAGGCCACGCTGACGCGCATGCGCCGCCTCGTGACGCAGCCGCTGCAGCTGGTGGGCAGCCGCGAGCAGCGCCAGTCCTTCCAGCCGGTGGTGGGCCTGTCGGCGCTGCCGGTGCTGCCCGACCGGGTGCAGCCGCTGGACGTGCTCCACGAGGCCGAACACCAGGCCATGGACGAGGTGCGCCGCAGCAGCCCCTGGGAGCTCGCTCCGGACGCGGTCCCCGAGGACCACCGCGACACCGCCTGGTGATCCCACGCCCCGGGACCGGCGTGAATCAAGTCACGCTCGACAAGCGCCGCCTGCGCCCCATAATGGCGGAATGTCCACCGCCGAAACCGCCGTCTGGTCTGCCATGCTGGGGGGTCTGCTGACCCTGGCCGCGCTGGCGCTCTCGGACGTGCTGGTCAACCGCAAGCGCGGTGCGCTGCGCAACGTGATCTTCGTGCTGGTGGCGGGCGCGGCCTGCGTGGTGATGACCGGCCTGCTGGGCGAGCTCTGGCCCGACCTGCTGCCGGTCTGGGTGGTACAGACGCTCCAGGGCGGGCTCGGCCCCGTGGCCGGCGCCGTGGCCCTGTACTACCTGGGCCTGTGGATGGGCGGCAGCCGCGAGGACCGCACCGTGCACCACATCACGGCCTGGGGCGCGCTGGTCATGGGCCTGGCCGGCGTGGCGCTGGGCCTGCAGGCGGCCTGGTCCAGCCCCGACGAATTCCGCCAGCTGCTGGTGATCACAGCCTCGGTCAACGTCGCCATCGCCATGATGGGCCTGGTGGCCACACTGCGCGCGGCGGCCCTGGGCGACCCGCTGGCGCGCTGGATGGCGATCGCCTGTGTGGGCCTGGTGATGCTGGTCATCGGCCACTACCTCAACGGGCTGAAAGTGCCGGGCTTCGGCCTGGGCACCTGGGTGGCCACGGCGGCGCTGACCGTGCTCTATTTCCTGGCCTGCATCGTGCTGGTGATCCAGCGCAACCGCGAGCAGCGCCAGCTCACGCGGCTGGCCCGCCTGCAGGTCGGCACGGACCCGGCCACCGGCCTGCCCACGGGCTCCGTGCTGCTGAGCGAGGTGGCCCATGCCTTCTGGCGCACGGCGCGCCTCCACGGCGAATGCACCGTGGTCTGCCTCAACGTGCGCAATCTCTACGAACTGGGCCTGACAGCCGGCCATGGCGTGGAGCAGCAGATCCTGGTGGCACTGGCTGCACGCATCCGTCGTGCCGCCGGGTTCCGCTGCGTGGTGGGTCTGTACCAGCCGCGCTGCTTCGTGGTGGTCATCTCGGCCGACAGGCGGCGCGAGTACGTGCAGGAGACGGTCCACCGCATGCGCCTGCTGGTGGGCCGTTCGCTGGCCGTGATCGGACGCGACCAGACCCGCCACGAATTCCTGCCCCAGCTCGCCGTGGGCAGCGTGACGCTGCAGCAGCCGGGCCGTGCCACGCCGCTGGACGTGATCCACGAGGCCGAGCGGCGCGCCCTGATCGCCGACGCGCCGCAGCCGCCGGCGCCTCCTGCGCCACCGGTGGTGCAGGACGGCATTCCCACGGCCCCCGCGCCCTTCGTCTGAACACCTCTGTGCCTGCCCCAGCGGCGCGAAAAGTCGCCGCGGCGGACGGCGCGCGGTGACATCTGCACAGGCGCCGTCTCCGGGATCGCCCGCTTGCGGGCCGGGCATCGCGGCCGATAATCGGCGGCCATGAACCTCGACACACTCTTCCCCCTGGGCTGGCAGCACTACCTGCTGGGCGGCCTGCTGGTGGGGCTGGGCACGGCCCTGCTCTACATCTACACGGGCCGCATCGGCGGCATGAGCTCGGTGTTTTCCAGCACCTGGTCCTGGTGGGTGCAGCGGCCCTACTTCCAGGCGGCGCGCTATGTGCAGACGCGCGGCTGGCGCCTGGTCTATGCGGCCGGGCTCATCGTGGGCGCACTCGCCTGGTGGCTGGGCTACACCGACGGCACGCCGCTGGGCACGCAGGTGCCGGCCTGGCAGCTGCTGCTGGGCGGCTTCTTCGTGGGCTATGGCGCGCGGCTGGGCAATGGCTGCACCTCGGGTCACGGCATCTGCGGCCTGGGCTCGCTGCAGCTGCCTTCGCTCTGGGCGGTGCTGACCTTCATGGCCACGGCCTTTCTCACCGCAAATCTGGCCGCGAGGTGGCTATGAGCTCGAACAGCAGACAGGCGCTGGCCACGCTGGCCGCGGGCGCACTCTTCGGTTTCGGGCTCTCGCTCTCGGGCATGGTGCGGCCCGAGGTGGTGCTGAGCTTTCTGCGCTTCGAGGACTGGGGCCTGATGCTCGTGATGGGCGGAGCCCTGGCCGTGGTGCTGATCGCCTACCAGGGCGCGCCGCGTGTGATGAAGCGGCCGCTGCTGGGCGGCGGCTTCGAGCAGCAGAACCGGCCCTGGAACCGCGACACCGCCGTCGGTGCGGCGCTGTTCGGCGTGGGCTGGGGCCTGTGCGGCGTGTGTCCGGGCCCGGCCATTGCGGGCCTGGGCACGGGCAACCTCGATCTGCTCTGGGCGCTGGCGGGTATCGCGCTGGGCGCGCTGGTGCAGGGCCTGCGCGCGCGCAGCTGAGC
>JAYNNS010000337.1:0-179 GCA_038112835.1 Curvibacter sp.
CCGCTGAAGGACGAGGACCTGGCCAAGAAGGGCCAGCTGCAGTTCCCCACCGTGATCGGTGGCGTGGTGCCCGTGGTCAACATCCAGGGCATTGCTGCAGGCCAGCTCAAGCTGACCGGCCAGCTGATCGCCGACATCTACCTGGGCAAGGTCACCAAGTGGACCGACCCGGCCATCAC
>JAYNNS010000337.1:236-3269 GCA_038112835.1 Curvibacter sp.
GCTCGGGCACCACCTTCCTGTTCACCAACTACCTGAGCAAGGTCAGCCCCGAGTGGAAGGAGAAGGTCGGTGACGGCACCGCCGTGAACTGGCCCACGGGCGCCGGCGGCAAGGGCAACGAGGGCGTGGCCGCCTTCGTGGGCCGCCTGCCCAACTCCATCGGCTACGTCGAGTACGCCTATGTGAAGCAGAACAAGATGACCTACGCCCTGATGAAGAACAAGGACGGCAACTTCGTGCCGCCCAGCGACACGGCCTTCAAGGCCGCCGCCGCCGGTGCCGACTGGGTCAAGAGCTTCTACCAGATCCTGACCGAGCAGCCGGGCAAGGACGCCTGGCCGATCTCCGGTGCCACCTTCATCCTGATGCACAAGGTGCAGGACAAGCCCGCCAGCGCCACCGGCGCCCTGAAGTTCTTCGCCTGGGCCTACGCCAACGGCGACAAGATGGCCGACGACCTGGACTACGTGCCCATGCCTCCCAGCGTGAAGGCCGCGATCGAGAAGTCCTGGGCCGAGATCAAGGACGCCTCGGGCAAGACCATCGCCTACAAGTAATCTGATGCCATCACAGCACGCCATGAGTTCATCCCCTCCCGCGCAACGCTCCCGTACCGGGGCCTGGTTCGACGTCGTCTTCGGCTGGCTGGCCCAGGGCGCGGCCTGGGTGACTCTGGCGCTGCTGGCCAGCATCCTCATCTCGCTCCTGGTCGGCGCCTGGCCGGCCATCGAGCGCTTCGGCCTGGGTTTCCTCACCAATGCGGTGTGGGACCCGGTGCAGGAGAATTTCGGTGGCCTGGTGATGATCTACGGCACCCTGGCCACCTCCTTCATCGCCCTGCTGATCGCGGTGCCGGTCAGCTTCGGCATCGCGCTCTTTTTGACGGAAATGTGCCCGGCCTGGCTCAAGCGCCCGCTGGGCACGGCCATCGAGCTGCTGGCCGCCGTGCCGTCCATCGTCTACGGCATGTGGGGCCTGCTGGTCTTCGGCCCCATCCTGGCCACCTATGTGCAGCAGCCGCTGCAGAAGCTGCTGACCGGCGTGCCTTATCTGGGCGCGCTGGTGTCCGGGCCCCCGGTGGGCATCGGCATTCTCTCGGCCGGCATCATCCTGGCCATCATGATCATTCCCTTCATCGCGGCCGTGATGCGCGATGTGTTCGAGGTCACGCCCCCGCTGCTCAAGGAGTCGGCCTACGGCCTGGGATCCACCACCTGGGAGGTGGTCTCCAAGGTGGTGCTGCCCTACACCAAGACCGGCGTGGTCGGCGGCATCATGCTGGGCTTGGGGCGCGCCCTGGGCGAGACCATGGCGGTGACCTTCGTCATCGGCAACATGAACCAGCTTGATTCGCTGAGCCTGTTCCAGGCCGCCAACAGCATCACCTCGGCCCTGGCCAACGAGTTCGCCGAGGCCGCCAGCGGCCTGCACCAGGCCTCGCTGATCTACCTGGGCCTGGTGCTGTTCTTCATCACCTTCGTGGTGCTGTCCCTGTCCAAGCTGCTGCTCCTGCAGCTCAAGAAGAACGAGGGGGCCAAGTCATGAGCGCACTCGACGACGTCCGCCGCGCGGCCTATGCCCGGCGCAAGCGCGTGAACATTCTCGCGCTCACGCTGTCGTTGGGCGCCATGGCCTTCGGCCTGTTCTGGCTGTTCTGGATTCTCTGGGAGACGCTGCGCCTGGGCGTCGGTGGCCTGGCCTGGAGCACGCTGACGCAGATGACCCCGCCGCCCAACGAGGCCGGCGGCATTGCCAACGCGCTCTACGGCTCCTTCCTCATGGTCATGCTGGCCACGCTGGTGGGCACGCCCATCGGCATCCTGGCCGGCATCTACCTGGCCGAGTACGAGCCCAAGGGCTGGCTGGCCGAGACCACGCGCTTCGTCAACGACATCCTGCTGTCTGCGCCGTCCATCGTGATCGGCCTGTTCGTCTACGCGGTGATCGTGGCGCGCTTCAAGTCCTTCTCCGGCTGGGCCGGCGTGATGGCGCTGGCGCTGATCGTGATCCCCGTGGTGATCCGCACCACCGAGAACATGCTGCAGCTGGTGCCGGCCGCCATGCGCGAGGCCGCCTACGCCCTGGGCACGCCCAAGTGGAAGGTCATCACCAAGATCACCCTGCGCGCGGCCCTGGCCGGTGTGGTGACGGGCGTGCTGCTGGCCGTGGCGCGCATCGCGGGCGAAACCGCGCCGCTGCTGTTCACCGCGCTCAACAACCAGTTCTGGACTTCCAACCTGTCCGAGCCCATGGCCAGCCTGCCCGTGACCATCTTCAAGTTCGCCATGAGCCCCTATGAAAACTGGCAGCAGCTGGCCTGGGCCGGCGTGCTGCTGATCACGGTGGCCGTGCTCGGCCTCAACATCCTGGCGCGCCTGCTCACGCGCCGCCAGGCCTGACATTCGGGACGCCAACCGTGTACACCAGCGAATTCTCCTCTGCAAGGCAAACCATGGACCCCACCTCCCATCCGGACGCCGCCCAGCCCGTGCCCAAGATCTCGGTGCGTGACCTGAACTTCTACTACGGCAAGTTCCACGCGCTCAAGGGCATCAACCTCGACATCCCCGAGAACAAGGTCACGGCCTTCATCGGTCCCTCGGGCTGCGGCAAGTCCACGCTGCTGCGCGTGTTCAACCGCATGTACGAGCTCTACGCCGAGCAGCGCGCCGAAGGGCAGGTGCTGCTCGACGGCGAGAACCTGCTGACCAGCAAGCAGGACGTGGCCCTGCTGCGCGCCAAGGTGGGCATGGTGTTCCAGAAGCCCACGCCCTTCCCGATGTCGATCTACGACAACATCGCCTTCGGCATCAAGCTGTTCGAGAAGCTCAGCACCACCGACATGGAAGAGCGTGTGGAGTGGGCGCTGCGCAAGGCGGCGCTGTGGAACGAGGTCAAGGACAAGCTGCGCCAGAGCGGTTCCAGCCTCTCGGGCGGCCAGCAGCAGCGCCTGTGCATCGCGCGTGGCATCGCGATCAAGCCCGAGGTGATCCTGCTCGACGAGCCCTGCTCGGCGCTCGATCCGATCTCCAC
>JAYNNS010000338.1:0-2420 GCA_038112835.1 Curvibacter sp.
CAACCACACCGCTCAAGGAAAAGCATGAGTCAGCTGCACATCCAGGTCGCGCACAAACGCTACGGCGAGCGCACCGTGCTCGAAGGGGTGAACCTGCGCGTGGAGCGCGGCGAGATCGTGAGCCTGATCGGCGCCAGCGGCTGCGGCAAAAGCACGCTGCTGCGCATCGTGTCGGGTCTGGACCGCGACTACCAGGGCGTGGTACAGCTCGACGGCCGCAAGCTCGAAGGTGTGACGCGCGAGATCGGCTTCATCTTCCAGGAGCCGCGCCTGTTGCCTTGGCTCTACGTGGCCGACACCATTGCCTTCGACATCGCCCACACCGGCTACAACCAGGCGCGCGTGGCGCAGTTGCTGGAGGAGGTGGGTCTCACGGGTTACGAACAGGCCCTGCTCAAGCAGCTTTCGGGCGGCCAGGCCCAGCGTGTGGCCATTGCGCGCGGCCTGTACTCGCGCCCCAAGGTCTTGCTGCTCGACGAACCCTTCAGCGCCGTGGACGCTTTCACCCGGATCCGCCTGCAGAACCTGCTGGCAGGCATCGCGCGTGACCACGGCATCACCGTGCTGCTGGTCACACACGATGTGGACGAGGCGGTTTTCCTCAGCGACCGTGTGCTGGTCATCGGGGGTACGCCCGGCACTGTGCTCTCGGACCTGGAGATTGTGCTGCCGCATCCGCGCGTGCATGAGTCGGCCGATCTGCTGCAGCAGCGCGGCATCGTCTTCGAAGCCTTACACACGGCCCACGTGCTCTGAGGCCAGACCATGGACCTGAAGCCTACCCTGGACGAACAACTGGCCCTGCTGAGCGCCAGCCTGGCCGCCACGGCCGTCGAACGCGACCGCCGTGGGGGTCACGCCGCTGCCGAACGTGCGCTGCTGCGCGACAGCGGCCTGCTCGCACTGGCCGTGCCGGCGCGCTTTGGCGGGCAGGGCGCCGACTGGCCCACGGTGCTGCGTGCGGTGCGCCGCATCGCCGCGGTGGACAGTGCGCTGGCCCATCTCTTCGCCTTCCAGCACCTGCAGGTGGCGAGCATCACCTTCTTCGGCAGCGAGGAACAACAGGCCGATCTCCTCACGCGCACGGTGCAGGAACGCTGGTTCTGGGGCAATGCCCTGAATCCGGCCGACCGCCGCACCACGGCGGCCGAGTTCGACGAAGGCCTGGTGCTCAACGGCGTCAAGAGTTTCTGCTCGGGGGCCGTCGGGGCCGACGTATTGCTGGTCTCGGCCTATCTGGAGTGCGGGCGTTTCATCGTCGCTGCCATCCCCGCCCGCCGTGAAGGTGTGCAGATCGAGGGCGACTGGAACGCCATCGGCCAGCGCCAGACCGACAGCGGCAACGTGATCTTCACCGACGTGCTGGTCGAACCGCACGAGCTCTTGCAACCCGGCCCGGGCAGCAGTCCTTGGGCCACGCTGCGTTCCTGCCTGGCGCAGTCCATCCTCGTCAATATCTACCTCGGCATTGCCGAAGGCGCGGACCAGTCGGCGCGCGAACACACGACGCGCTGGCGCCGGCCCTGGATCAGCTCCGGGGTGGAGCAGGCCACGCAGGACCCGTATCTGCTGCAGCACTTCGGCGAGTTCTGGGTGCAGCTGCAGGCCGCAAGGGCCTTGGCCGACGAGGCGGCTGTGAAGCTCGAAGCCGCATGGCAGCGCGGCCCACAGCTCACGGCCGAGGAACGTGGCGCCGTATCGGTGGCCGTGGCCACGGCCAAGGTGCTGGCGCACCGCGCCAGCCTGGACATCAGCAGCCGCTTGTTTGACGTGGCGGGCACCTCGGCCCTGCACGCGCCGCTGGGCCTGGACCGCTACTGGCGCAACGCACGCACGCACACCTTGCACGATCCGCTGGACTACAAGCTGCGGGATCTGGGCCAGTGGGCGCTGAACGGGGTGGTGCCGGCACCGGGCTCCTACAGCTGAACCGGCTTGCGACGGCCAAGGATGTTTTGGTCATAAGCAACCCACGATTTATTCGTTCCCAATCTGATTCAGCCTACGTACAGTCGTTTTCATTCCTGATGCATGAATGAAAACGACATGAGTCTGACCGCCACCCTGGACCGCCCCGCCGCAGCACCCGCCCAGAACTTCGAGATCCGTCCGCTGCCCGGCCCCCTGGGCGCCGAAGTCATCGGCCTGGATCTGGGCCAGCCGGTGTCCGACACCGATTTCCGTCGCATCCACCGCGCCCATCTGGACCACCACGTGCTGGTCTTCCGCGACCAGCGCATCACGCCGGCGCAGCAGGTGGCCTTCAGCCGCCGCTTCGGCCCGCTGCAGATCCATGTGCTGAGCCAGTTTGCTCTGGCCGGTCACCCCGAGGTGCTGATCGTCTCCAACATCAAGGAAAACGGCCAGCCCATCGGCCTCGGTGACGCCGGCCATTACTGGCATTCGGACCTCTCCTATGT
>JAYNNS010000338.1:2430-3240 GCA_038112835.1 Curvibacter sp.
TGTGGAGAAGCCCAGCCTCGGCTCCTTCCTGCATGCGCAGGAACTGCCCGCTGAAGGCGGTGATACCTTGTTCGCCAACCAGCACGCGGCCTACGAGGCGCTGCCCGACAGCCTGAAGCAGCGCATCGCCACGCTACGTGCCGAGCACAGCTATCTGGCCAAGTACGAGGAACTGCGTGCACGCAACCCCTGGCGGCCCAAGCTCACGCCCGAGCAGATTGCCAAGGTGCAGCCCAAGGTGCACCCCATCGTGCGCACGCACCCCGAGACCGGGCGCAAGGCGCTGTTCGTCAGCGAACATTTCACGACCCGCATCGTCGACCTGCCCGAAGACGAAAGCCGCGCGCTGCTGGACGAGCTGTTCGCGCACAGCGTGCGCCCCGAGTTCGTCTATCGCCAGGTCTGGCAGCCGCACGACATGGTGTTCTGGGACAACCGTTCCGTCATGCACCTGGCCGCGGGCACACCCGATGAACTGCGCCGCAAGCTCTACCGCACCACGATCGAAGGCGACGTTCCGTTCTGATTTCCTTTTTCCCTGCTTGATACGAAAGACACGATGAAATCCCTGTTCCGCAAATCCATCACCGTTTTGGCTGGCCTCGGTCTGCTGGCGTCCGTCTCCCTGGCCCATGCCGAGGGCAAGATCCGGGTGGCCCAGCAGTTCGGCATCGCCTACCTCATCCTCGACGTGGTGCAGGGAGACAAGAGGCTCTTCATCCGCAACGACGAACTGGAGGAGGCGTGGAAGCTGTTCACGCCGCTGCTGAAGACGATCGAGGACGATCAGATGGCGCCGGAGCTCTACCC
>JAYNNS010000339.1:0-3239 GCA_038112835.1 Curvibacter sp.
GGCTGCCCGGCGCTCTGCACCATATCGGAAAGCTCTTCGGCCTCGCGCAGCAGCTGCGCCTGGTCGAGTCACCGCTGGACATCGCCGAAGCCGTGCGCACGCGCCTGCTGGCACCACGTGAGGGCGAGGCGGCACAGCGCAGCTGGATCTTCACCTCGGCCACGCTGGGCGACGACGAGCGCCTGAGCTGGTTCACCGAGCCCTGCGGCCTGCAGGAGGCGCGTGTGCTGCGCGTGGACAGCCCCTTCGACTACGCGCGCCAGGCGGCGGTCTGGGTGCCACGCCCCTTTCCCCAGCCGGGCGAGGCGCAGCACAGTGTCGCCGTGGCCGGCCTGGTGGCGCGGCTCGCGCCCTCACTGGGAGGGCGTACCCTGGTGGTGAGCTGCTGGCCGGTAGCGGCCTGCAGGTGCTGAGCCAGGGACAGGCGCCCTAGGGCGAACTGCTGGACCGGCTGCGGCGCGGTGCTGATGGGGGCGAAGCGGGGTGCGTGCTCGTGGCCTCGGCCTCGTTCTGGGAGGGGGTGGACATCCCGGGCGAGGCGCTGCAACTCGTGGTGATCGACAAACTGCCCTTTCCGCCGCCGGGCGATCCGCTGGTGCAGGCGCGCAGCGCACGGCTGCAGGCTCAGGGACGCAGCGCCTTCAACGACTACCACCTGCCCGAGGCGGCGGTGGCGCTCAAGCAGGGTGCGGGCCGGCTGATCCGCAGCGAGTCGGACCGGGGCGTGCTCGTGATCTGCGACACGCGCCTGGTCGGCATGGGTTACGGGCGCCGGCTGCTGCAGGCCCTGCCGCCCATGCGGCGCATCGAGCGCGAGGAGGAGGTGGAGGCGCTGCTACGCGGCCTCACCACAGCTTCCACCACGGATCCTGCTCCGTGGCCGGAGCCGACTTGCCCGTGAGATAGGGGCTCTGCGGGTAGTTGGCTTCCAGCACGCGGCGGGCATCGTCGCGCAGCTGGGGCAGCTTGAGCGCGTCGAAGGACTGGATCAGCAGGTGCAGGGCTTCTTCCAGGGCGGGCGCGTCGCGGTAATCGGCGATGGCCTGCTGGGCGCGGTTGATCGCGGCCACGTAGGCGCCGCGCTTGTAGTAGTAGCGCGCGACGTGCACCTCGTAGCGGGCCAGGGTGTTGACGATGTAGGTCATGCGCGCCTGCGCGTCGGGCGTGTAGCGCGAGTTCGGGAAGCGCGTGACCAGCTCCCTGAAGGCCGCGTAGGATTCCTTGGCGGCCTGCTGGTCGCGCTCGGACAGGTCCTGCCGCGTGATCGAGGAGAACATGCCCTTGTTCTCGTTGAAGTTCACCAGGCCCTTGAGGTAGAGCGCGTAATCGATGGCCGGGCTGGCCGGGTGCAGGCGCATGAAGCGGTCCAGCGTGGCCACGGCCTGGGCCGGCTCCTCGGCCTTGTAGTGGGCGTGGGCCTTTTCCAGCTGCGCCTGCTGCGCCAGCGGGGTGCCGGCGGCGCGGCCCTCGAGCTTTTCGAGCAGGCCGATGCCCTTGGCGTACTGCAGGTTCTCGATCTCCTCGCGCGCCTGGGCGTGGATTTCCTCCAGCGTCATCTTGGCGGTCGGATCGACCGGTTTGCTGGCGCAGCCGGCCAGCAGGGCCGCCGCGCTCAGCAGCAGGGCGGAGACGACCGATAATTTGGCGCTGGGCATCAGGGGCATTCCGTTGGAGCAAGAAGCACAAATTATATCGACCGACCCCTCCGCCGAGGACTTCGAGGACGGGCTGGAGACGGGCGCGGTCGTCGAGCAGCGGGACTGGGCCATCACCTCGGCGCAGCACGGCCTGCGCCTGGACCGCGCGCTGAGCGAACTGGTGCCCGAGTTCTCGCGCAGCTACCTGCAGCAGTTGATCGAGGCCGGTGCGGTGACGCAGGGCGCCACGGTGCTGCGCAAGCCCGCGCACAAGGTCCGGGCCGGCGAGCAGGGGCGCATCGAGCTGCGGCCCACGCCGCAGAGCCAGGCTTTCGTGCCCGAGCCCATGGCGCTGGACATCGTCCACGAGGACGACCATCTTCGGGTGCTGAACAAGCCCGCCGGCCTGGTGGTGCATCCGGCACCGGGCAACTGGCGCGGCACCCTGCTCAACGGCCTGCTGGCGCACGATGCCAAGGCCGCGCAGCTGCCGCGCGCGGGCATCGTGCACCGCCTGGACAAGGACACCAGCGGCCTCATGGTGGTGGCGCGCACGCGCGCGGCCATGGATGCGCTGGTGCGCATGATTGCGGCGCGCGAGGTCAGCCGCCAGTACCAGGCGCTGGCGCACCGGCCCTGGAGCGGACCCGCGCGGCGCGAGGTGCAGGGCGCGATCGGGCGCGACCCGCGCAACCGCCTGCGCATGGCCGTGGTGGACCTGGCCCACCAGTCGGGCAAGCCGGCCCACACCACCCTGGATCTGCTGGCGAATGCGGAACAGGGCTGCTGGCTGCGCTGCACCCTGCACACCGGCCGCACACACCAGATCCGCGTGCACGCGGCGTCCATCGGGCACCCGCTGCTGGCCGACACGCTCTACGGCGGTGCGCCGGCGGCGGGCATGGCGCGCCAGGCCCTGCATGCCTGGCGCCTGGCCTTCACGCATCCGGTCAGCGGGCAGGAACTGGTTTTCGAGGCGCCGCCGCCGGCCGATTTCGTGCAGGCCCTGCAGTCCTGGGGTGTGGGCTACAATGCCCCGCAGGACGTTCTGTGAAGAACCTGCTCCGGCCCCGATCGACCTGCGGGTGCCCCGGGCCCTGGATCGTGATGATCCACTGGCCGACCCCACACTGAACCCTCCTCATCCTGCCTTTGACCGAGGCACAGTCCGGATTCGACGAGACATGAATACGACGGAAGCCAAGCGTATCCTGGAGACGGCGCTGATCTGTGCCCAGCAGCCCATGCAGGTGCGCGACCTGCGCGTGCTGTTCAACGACAGCCTGGGCGCCGACACGATCAAGACGCTGCTCGAAGAGCTGCAGCAGGAGTGGACCGGCCGCGGCGTCGAGCTGGTCTGCGTGGCCACCGGCTGGCGTTTCCAGAGCCGTCCCGAGATGCGCGAGTACCTGGACCGCCTGCACCCCGAGAAGCCGCCGCGCTACTCGCGCGCCACGCTCGAAACCCTGGCCATCATTGCCTACCGCCAGCCGGTGACGCGTGGTGACATGGAAGACATCCGCGGCGTGACCATCAACAGCTTGGTCATCAAACAACTGGAAGACCGGGGTTGGGTGGAGGTCATTGGCCACCGCGAAACCG
>JAYNNS010000340.1:0-3203 GCA_038112835.1 Curvibacter sp.
ATAACAAACCGCGTACCGCAGCCCAGGCGTCAGAGGTGAGCTTGGAAACCGCATGTTCAGATCCAATCCCGCCGCGGCAGGAAGCGCGTGTACAGCGCCTCCTCCGGCGAGCCCGGCTCGGGCTGCTGCTGGTAGGCCCAGCTGACCAGCGGGGGCATGGACAGCAGGATGGATTCGGTGCGCCCGCCCGACTGCAGGCCGAAGTGCGTGCCCCGGTCCCAGACCAGGTTGAACTCGACGTAGCGGCCCCGGCGGTAGAGCTGGAAATTGCGCTCGCGCTCGCCCCAGGCCAGCGCCCGGCGGCGCTCGACGATGGGCAGGTAGGCCGGCAGGAAGGCGTCGCCCACGGCGCGCAGCAGGGCGAAGCTGCCCTCGAAGCCCAGCTCGGAAAAATCGTCGAAGAACACGCCGCCCACGCCGCGCTGCTCGTTGCGGTGCTTGAGGAAGAAGTACTCGTCGCACCAGGTCTTGAAGCGCGGGTACTTGTCGTCGCCGAAGGGCTTGAGCGCATCGCGGCAGGTGGTGTGGAAATGCACCGCATCTTCCTCGAAGCCGTAGTAAGGGGTGAGATCCATGCCGCCGCCGAACCAGCAGACCTCCTGCCCATCCGGGCCCCGGGCCGCCAGCATGCGCACGTTCATGTGCACCGTGGGCACATAAGGATTGCGCGGGTGAAACACCAGAGATACGCCCATGGCCTCGAAAGGCGCGCCGGCCAGCTCGGGCCGGTGCTGGGTGGCCGAAGGCGGCAGCTTCGGGCCCTGCACCTGCGAGAAGCCGCAGCCGGCACGCTCGAACACGGCGCCATTCTCCAGGATCTTGGTCAGGCCGCTGCCCTGCAGGATCTCACCCGGCGCCTTGCGCCAGGCATCGGCCAGAAAAGTACCGCCGTCGATGGCGGCGATGGTGTCGGTGATGCGCTGCTGCAGGCCCTGCAGGTAGTCGCGTACGGCGCTGACGTTGCGGCTGGTGTCCATGTTCATTTCACGATCGTTTCTGCGCGCGGCACGCTGGCGTCGAGCAGGCGGATGGGAGCGGCATTGCCGGGCCGGCAGCCCACGGCGCCTTCCAGGCCGGCCGCGATGCGGGCGAAATCGGCGGCCTCGTCACCGCTGAGGCGCAGGAAGCTGCGCACCGTGACCTCGCGGGCCGCGTAGCTGACCTTGACCAGGGCCAGCGGCACGCCGGCCTGCACCGCCGTACGGTAAAAGCCGCTGCGCCAGCCCGGGATCCGCTTGCGCGTGCCCTCGGGCGCCAGGGCCAGCCAGAAATACTCGCCACGCTCGCGCGCCGCCTGGATCTGCGCCACGGTGTCGCCCACCACGCCGCGTGCCGAGGTGCGCTCGACCGGGATACCGCCGAGGTAGCGCATCCAGCGCCCGAACACGGGCACGCGGAACAGGCTGTCCTTGCCCCAGAAGCGCACCGGGATGCCGATGGACCACTTGACGATGAGGAGGACCACGAAGTCCCAGTTGCTGGTGTGCGGGTAGACGGCCAACACCCCCTGCAGGCCCGGCAGGCCCTGGAAATCGACACGCCAGCCCATGCGGCGCAGCAGCCAGCGCGCCAGCGCGCTGCCGCGGAACTGCACCGGATGGGGCGGCGGGAAGTCGTTGGGGGTCATCGGATGGGCGCGACCGCTCAGCCCTTGATGGCGCGGTAACCGATGTCGCGGCGGTACTGCATGCCGTCGAAGCGGATGCCCTGCAGCAGCTCGTAGGCGCGCTGCTGGGCCTGGCGGGTCGTGTCCCCCAGGGCCGTCACGCAGAGCACACGGCCCCCCGTCACCGTCACCTGGCCGTCCTTCATGGCGGTCCCGGCATGGAAGACCACGCCCTCCTCCGTGTCCGCCGGCAGGCCGGTGATGACGTCGCCCTTGCGCGGATTCAGCGGGTAGCCATGGGCGGCCATGACCACGCCCAGCGCGATGCGGCGGTCCCAGTCCAGCTCCACCTGGTCCAGCCGGCCCTCGGTGGCGGCCTGCATCACGTCCACCAGGTCGCTCTTGAGGCGCATCATGATGGGCTGGGTCTCGGGGTCGCCCATGCGGCAGTTGAATTCCAGCGTCTTGGGCGCCCCCGTCGCGTCGATCATCAGACCCGCGTAGAGGAAGCCGGTGTAGGGGATGCCGTCCTTTTCCATGCCCTTGATCGTGGGCAGGATGATCTCGCGCATGGCGCGGGCATGCACGGCCGGCGTCACCACGGGCGCGGGCGAATAGGCGCCCATGCCGCCCGTGTTCGGGCCCTGATCGGCGTCGAGCAGGCGCTTGTGGTCCTGGCTGGTGGCCAAGGCCACCACGTTCTTGCCATCGCACAGCACGATGAAACTGGCTTCCTCGCCCTGCAGGAACTGCTCGATCACCACGCGCGGCACAGCCTTCCCATCCGCGCCTTCGTTGTGGGTGACGCCCAGCTTGTTGTCCAGCAGCATGAAGTCGATGGCCTCGTGCGCCTCGGCCAGGGTCATGGCCACGACCACGCCCTTGCCCGCGGCCAGGCCGTCGGCCTTGACCACGATGGGCGCGCCCATGCGGTCCACATAGGCGTGGGCGGCCGCGGCGTCGGTGAAGGTGTCGTACTCGGCCGTCGGGATGGCGTGGCGTTTCATGAAGGCCTTGGAGAAGGCCTTGGAGCTTTCCAGCTGCGCGGCGGCCCGGGTGGGGCCGAAGATGCGCAGGCCATGGGCGCGGAATTCGTCCACCACACCGGCGGCCAGCGGCGCCTCGGGGCCCACGACCGTCAGGCCGATCTTCTCCTGCTGTGCCCACTCGCGCAGCGCCTTCACGTCGCTGATGGGCACGTTGACCAGGCGCTTGTCACGCGCCGTGCCGCCATTGCCCGGCGCCACATAGACCATCTGCACCTTGGGCGACTGCGCCAGCTTCCAGGCCAGCGCGTGTTCACGGCCGCCGCCGCCGATGACGAGTACCTTCATATCCTGCTATTCCTATCTGCCAGCGGCTCAAGCGCCGACGTACCAATTCATCAAACCGGGGAACACCGCGGAGCCGGCTTTGCCGGGCCGCCAGTGTTCGCCCCTTGAGGGGGTGGCGGAGCGACACGAAGTGCGCGCAGCCTGGGGGGAGTCATAAAGCTGCGTTGTGAAAAACGTCCTGCACGTCGTCCAGGTCTTCCAGGACGTCGAGCAGCTTTTGCATCTTCGCGGCATCCTCGCCGGCGAGTTCGATCGTGTTCTCC
>JAYNNS010000341.1:0-3169 GCA_038112835.1 Curvibacter sp.
ATCGCGCAGTGCGGCCTGCAGCTGACCGGCCTCGCCGGGGTCGCTCACGGCGATGGGGCTGTCGAGATCCCCCTGCGCCAGGCGGCGCGCGGCCTGCACCGTGTCCACGAGGCTGCGGTTGACCGGGTGCAGCACCCACCAGGACCAAAGCGCCGACAGCAGCATGGCCACCACGCCGGCCACCAGCAGCAGGGTGCGCGCGGTGGCGATGCTGCCGCGCTCGACGCTGCGGCGCTGCTGCGTGCTCAGGGCCTGGACGGTCTGCTGCAAGGCATTGAGGGCGGGCAGGGTTTCGCCGATGAAGAGCAGCGCGGCCTCGGGGCGCAGGTTTTCTTCCACCAGCTTGAGCACGCGCTCGGCGGAGGCGGCGTGGGTGCCGCGCTGCTGCCTGAGGCGGGCCAGCAGGGCCGTGTCGGCACCGCGCTCCAGCGTGGCCAGGGCCGCATCGAACTGGCGGTTGGCGGCCTGCTGCTGCGCCTGCAGGGGCTGCGGGGAGGCGGTGAGGGGGGCCTTGATCATGTCCATCACCCCGGCGGACAGCGCCTCGGTGGCGGCGAGCAGCTGGCCCGCGGCCTCGGCCTGGGCGCGCTCGGCCGCGCTCATGCGTTCGGCGGCCTGCTCGATGTGGTGCAGCTGCACCGTGGCCAGCCAGGCATAGCCGGCGAGCAGCAGCAGGGGCAGGCCCAGGCCGAGCAGCAGGCGGGTTCCGGTGGACCAGGGGGCGCGAGGCATGCTTGTCTCCCGGGCCGTGGATCACGGCCGTGCTTGTGGGTGGATCGGGTCGCGGCCATTGTGACATCCGCGCGCGGGCAGCGTCCAGCACCCGATGCGCCGGCATGACGGGCAGGCGCGCCCCGTGCGCCGGCGTCGCCTCAGTACTTGTCGGCCTGGGGCGCCAGCGCGTCCTGCATGAAGATGACCAGGCCGTAATGCTGGGCGTACTTGGTCTCGACGCAGGCCATGATGCGCCGTGCCACGGCGTCGCTGCAGAGGATCTCGATGCGGATGTTGCTCGACAGCAGCCACTGGGCGTCACGCACGCCGCGCTTGCCGCGGCCGCGCGCGTCCGTCACGGTGTAGCCCTTGGCCCCGGCCTCGATGATGTCCTGCCCGATCAGGTCTTCCAGGGCTTCTTCGCAGATCAGGGTCAGGTGCCTGATCGTTCCCAGTGCCAGTTCGCTCATCCCAGTGCTCCATATAGCCAGACGGTGAGCTGGTGGTAGAGCGGCACACCGATGAGGACGTTGAAGGGAAAGGTGATGCCCAAGGATACGCCGATCGACAGGGCGGGGTTGGCCTCGGGAATGGCGATGCGCATGGCCGCCGGCGCCGCGATGTAGGACGCGCTGGCGTACAGGACCGCGAGCATGGTGGCGTTGCCCACCCCCATGCCCAGGGCCCATCCGACCAGCACGCCGCCCAGCGCCGAGAGAATGGGCATGAGCACGCCGAAGGCCGACAGGAAGAGGCCGACCCGGCGCAGATCGCCCAGGCGCGAGGCGGTCATGATGCCCATGCCGAGCAGGAACAGCGCCAGGAATCCCTTGAACATGTCCTCGAAGAAGGGCACCAGCGCGGCGCCGCCGTCGCGCCCCCAGATCCAGCCGATGACCAGCGCGCCCACCAGCAGCAGGATGGCCTTGCCCGTCAGCACTTCGTGGGCCAGGTGTCGCCACTGGGTGTCGGCCTTCATGCCCTTGGCCAGCAGCACGCCGATGATCAGGGCCGGGAACTCCAGGAAGACCAGGAAGATGGACATGTAGCCGTCGTGCCCGATGTTCTGGCGCGTGAGGTAGGAGGCACCGACGGCGAAGGTGACCACCGAGACCGAGCCATAGTGGGCCGAGATGGAGGCGGCGTCCGGGTGCGGCAGCTTGCCGAGGCGGTAGAGCGCCTGGTAGGCGAGCATGGGCGTGACGGCGCTGGCCGCGACCACCACCAGGATGGGGACGGCCAGGTCCAGCACCGGGGACTGCGAGAGCTCGAAGCCGCCCTTGATGCCGATGGCCAGCAGCAGGTAGATCGTGAGGGTTTCGTACAGCCCGCTGGACAGCTTGAGGTCCGAGCCGAGCCGGCCCGCGATCACCCCCAGCACGAAGAAGCCGACGACGGGGTCAAGAATCAAGATGGGATCTCCGGCTCAGGGGTGGGACCACCCGGGTGAGGTCTTCAGGCCCGGGCTCATTGCACCAGCGGCGTATCGGCCGCGTCGAGCGCCACGCCCTCGATCTGCGCCTGCCCGGCCAGCAGCGCCAGGTACTGGCGCAGCGCGGTCACGTAGCTCTGCTGGCGCAGCGTCATGGCGATGGCGCCGTGCACGGCCTCGAAGGGCTGGTCGGCGCCGGCCTCGCGCTGCTGCACCTCCACCACGTGCAGGCCGAAGCGGCTGTGCACCAGGCGCGGCAGCACGCCGATTTCGGGCTGGCCGAAGACCTCGCGCGCGAACTCGGGGGCGCAGTCGGCCGCGCCGAGCCAGCCCAGCGCGCCGCCGTCCTGCCCGCTGGGGCAGTTGGAGAGCGTGCGCGCGGCCTGCACGAAGGGGTCGCCCGTGCCGTCGTGGCTGCGCACGTCCAGCAGGGCGCCTTCGGCGCGCTTGCGCAGGGCCACCACGTCCACGCCCGGCGTCACGGCGAACAGGATGTGGCGCAGCAGCGCGCGCTCACCCACGCGGTAGCGCGCGGCATGGGCCGCGTGATGGCGGCGGCAGGCTGTTTCCGAGGGCTCGGGGATCTGCAGGCTTTGTTCCAGCAGTGCTTCGATGGCCTCGGCCGCGGCTTCACCGGCAATGCCGTCCACCGGGGCGTCGTCCGCGGCCAGCAGGCCGGCGCGCTGCGCCGCCTGGCGCAGCAGCTCGGTGCAGGCGCGCTGGCGCAGTTCGTCCTCGTCCAGCGTCTCGGTGGGGGCGTGCAGGGGCACGCCATTGACGCGGGCGATGGCGCTTTCGGTGTGGCTGCAGCCGCAGGTCGGCGAGCAGGGGGCGTTGATGGGGGCCTCCGTGCTGCGCACGTCGGTGCGCGCCCCCTTCGGAGCGGTCGGGCGGGGGCTCATACACGGGCTCCGGGCTGGTTGTGGCCGGCCGGCAGATTGAGCCGGCGGCTGCGCACGAGCTGGTAGGGCCGGGCCAGGTAGGCCACGGTGGCAAAGCCGCTCCAGACGTGCACGAGGCGGG
>JAYNNS010000342.1:0-3145 GCA_038112835.1 Curvibacter sp.
GCGAGATCATGAAGGCCTACGACGTGAGCTTCTCGCTCGGCGACGGCCTGCGCCCCGGCTCGGGCGCCGATGCCAACGACGAAGCCCAGTTCGCCGAGCTGCGCACTTTGGGCGAACTCACGCAGATCGCCTGGAAACACGACGTGCAGACCATGATCGAAGGCCCGGGCCACGTGCCCATGCACATGGTGCAGGCGAACATGACGGAGCAGCTGAAGCATTGCGGCGAGGCACCCTTCTACACGCTCGGCCCCCTGACCACGGACATCGCGCCGGGTTATGACCACATCACCAGTGGCATCGGCGCGGCCATGATCGGCTGGTTCGGCACGGCCATGCTCTGCTACGTCACGCCCAAGGAGCACCTGGGTCTGCCGGATCGCGAGGACGTCAAGACCGGCCTCATCACCTACAAGATCGCCGCCCACGCCGCCGACGTGGCCAAGGGCCACCCCGGGGCACGGGCGCGCGACGACGCGCTGTCCAGGGCTCGCTTCGAATTTCGCTGGATGGACCAGTTCAACCTCTCGCTGGACCCGGACACGGCCCAGAAATTCCACGACGAGACCCTGCCCAAGGACGCGGCCAAGGTGGCGCACTTCTGCTCCATGTGCGGCCCCAAGTTCTGTTCCATGAAGATCACGCAGGAGGTCCGTGAGTACGCGCAGACCCGGGGGCTGGCCGAGGCCCAGGCGCTGGACACGGGCATGGCGCAGAAATCCGAGGAGTTCCGGCGTGCCGGCGGCGAGATCTACATCCCGATCGCGCCCGCTGCGACCCCGGGGAACACCCCTACGTAGTCCTCCTGACCGTCGCCGACGGGCCTGCGTGCCAGGCCTTTCGGCGGCACAATCTGCGCATCCATTGCCAGATCCAGGAGCACACCATGTCCGATCCCATCGTCATCGTCGGCGCCGCCCGTACCCCCATGGGGGCCTTCCAGGGCGACTTCTCGTCCCTGTCCGCCCACGACCTCGGCGGTGCCGCCATCAAGGCGGCGGTTGAGCGCGCGGGCATCGCGCCCGAACTGGTGAACGAAGTGCTGATGGGCAACTGCCTCATGGCTGGCCAGGGCCAGGCACCGGCGCGCCAGGCCGGCTTCAAGGGCGGCCTGCCCAAGAGCGCGGGTGCGGTGACGCTGTCCAAGATGTGCGGTTCGGGCATGCGTGCGGCCATGTTCGCGCACGACATGCTGGCCGGCGGCAGCGCCGAGGTCATCGTGGCCGGCGGCATGGAAAGCATGACCAATGCGCCCTATCTCATGCTCAAGGGCCGCGGCGGCTACCGCATGGGCCACGACAAGATCTACGACCACATGATGCTCGACGGCCTGGAAGACGCCTACGAGGCCGGCCGCTCCATGGGCACCTTCGGCGAGGACTGCGCCGCCAAGTACAAGTTCACGCGCGAGCAGCAGGACCACTTCGCCAGCAGCAGCGTGCGCCGCGCCCAGGCCGCCGCGAGCAACGGCGCCTTCAACGCCGAGATCACGCCGGTGACCGTGAAGACCCGTGCCGGCGAGACCGTGATTGCCATCGACGAAGGCCCGGCCAAGGCCAAGCTGGACAAGATCCCGGCGCTCAAGCCCGCCTTCAAGAAGGATGGCACCATCACCGCCGCCAGCAGCTCGTCCATCAACGACGGCGCTGCGGCCCTGGTCATGATGCGCGCCTCCACCGCCGCCAAGCTGGGCTGCAAGCCGCTGGCGAAGATCGTGGCGCACGCCATGCACGCCCAGGCCCCCGAGTGGTTCACCACCGCCCCCGTGGGCGCCACGCAGAAGGCCCTGGCTGCGGCCGGCTGGAGCGTGAAGGACGTGGACCTGTGGGAGGTCAACGAGGCCTTCGCCGTGGTGCCGATGGCCCTGATGGAGGAGCTCCAGGTCTCGCACGACATCGTCAACGTCAACGGCGGCGCCTGTGCGCTGGGCCATCCCATCGGCGCCTCGGGCGCGCGCATCATGGTCACGCTGATCCACGCCCTCAAGGCGCGTGGTCTCAAGCGCGGCCTGGCCACGCTGTGCATCGGCGGCGGCGAGGGCACGGCCGTGGCGCTGGAAATGCTCTGAAAAAGCCCTGCTCATCGACCCCTGAGATAGCCCCTGGGGGTATCTTGTCCGATACATAAGTCGGCGATGATATGGACCTTGTCCCCAGGGAAGGTCCCTTCATGAAATTCAGCGCCAAACTTCTGCTGTGCGCCGTGGTGCCCGCGGTGCTCTTCATCGTCGGCCTGGCCGGCAGCATCGGCGGGCTGGTCCACACCAAGAACCAGTTCAGCCGCTACATCCAGACCGAGCAGCGCATCAGCGCCGGCTTCAACGAGATGTATGCGCAGGGCCTGCAGATGGGCCAGGCCCTGCGCAACATCGTGCTGGACCCGGCCAATCCGCGTGCCTTCGACAATTTCGAGGCGGCCCGCAAGGCCTATGAGAAAGCCTACGCCGACACGGCCGCCACGGCCAGGGGCACGGTGTTCGCCGCCGGCCTGGACAGGCTGCCGCCGCTGCGTGCCGCGCATGCCCAGGCGCAGGAGCGTGTGCTGGCCCTGGTCAAGGAGCAATCCGGCGAGACGGTGAAGTTCCTCAACAGCAGTGAGACGCCGGCCTGGCGCAATCTGCGCGCCGAGCTGCTCAAGCAGATCGAGGAGGCCGGCAAGGCCTCCGACGAGGTGCAGGCCCAGGTCGAGCGCCAGGCCAGCCGCCTGCTCTGGTTCTCGGTGCTGCTGGCCGCCTTGGCCGTGGCCGTGGCCGTAGGCTTCACGCTCTATCTGCGCAGCACCGTCGGCAAGGAGCTCGGCGGCGACCCGGGCGATGCGCGCGATGCGTTGGCCCAGATCGCGCAGGGCCACCTGGCTTATCCGGTGCCGCCCACCACGTATCCGCAGAGCCTGATGCAGGAGCTGGTGCACATGCAGCAGTCGCTGCGCCAGCTCGTGGGCGAGGTACGCCATTCCACCGACAGCATCACCACGGCCAGCAGCGAGATTGCGGCTGGCAGCCAGGATCTCTCCGCGCGCACTGAAAGCCAGGCCAGTGCCCTGCAGGAGACCGCGGCCTCCATGGAAGAACTGGCCTCCACCGTCAAGCAAAACGCCGACAACGCGCGCCAGGCCAACCAGCTGGCGCAAAGCGCCTCCACCGTGG
>JAYNNS010000343.1:0-3129 GCA_038112835.1 Curvibacter sp.
GTGGTACGCCGCGCGCCCGCAGGACCTGGAGAACATGGCCGAGCGCTCGCGCATGTACCTCTTCCACATCGTCGAGGAGATCGAGCGCCGCGGCCTGCCCACCGAGCTGGCCCTGCTGCCCTTCATCGAAAGCGCCTACAACCCCCAGGCCTACTCGCGCGCCAAGGCCGCCGGCATGTGGCAGTTCATCCCCAGCACGGGCAAGGTCTACCAGCTCAAGCAGAACGCCTTCCGCGACGACCGGCGCGACGTGCTGGCCTCCACCCGCGCCGCGCTGGACTACCTGGAGCGCCTCTACGGCATGTTCGGCGACTGGCACCTGGCCCTGGCCTCCTACAACTGGGGCGAAGGCAGCGTGGGCCGCGCGATCGCCAAGAACAAGCGGCTGAACAAGGGCACGGGCTACCTGGACCTGAACATGCCCATGGAGACGCGCTACTACATCCCCAAGCTGCAGGCCATGAAGAACATCGTGGCCGAACCGGCGAAGTTCCGGGTCAGGCTGCCGGTGATCGAGAATCACCCCTACTTCGAGACCGTCACCATCACGCGCGACATCGACGTGGCGCTGGCCGCCAAGCTGGCCGAAGTGCGGCTGGAGGATTTCAAGGCCCTCAACCCCTCGCTGCACCGTCCGGTCATCCTGGCCGCGGGCACGCCCCAGATCCTGCTGCCCTGGGACAACGCCGAGATCTTCCAGCGCAACCTCGACGCCTACGCGGGCGACCGCCTCTCGAGCTGGACGGTCTGGGTCGCCCCCAGCACCATGAAGACCGCCGACGCCGCCAAGCGCCTCAAGATGAGCGAGGCCGAGCTGCGCCAGGCCAACGACATCCCCACGCACATGATCATCCGCGCCGGCTCGACCCTGCTGGTGCCGCGCCCGGCCGGCCAGGAGCGTGACGTGACCGAGCGCATCGCCGACAACGGCCAGCTCTCGCTCGTGCCCGAGACCGAGCTGCGCCGCATCGTGCTCAAGGCCGGCAAGAAGGACAGCGTCAGCACCGTGGCGCGCCGCTACGGCCTGGCGCCGGCCAAGGTGGCCGAATGGAACAACGTGGGCACGGGCGCGAGCTTCAAGCCCGGCCAGAACATCGTGATCCACCGCTGGGTGCCCGTGCGCTCCGGCCAGGGCACCACGGTGCGCCCCAGGACCGCCGCCCCGACCACGCGCGTGACGCAGCGCTAGAGTTTTTCCGTCTCGCCCGCGCGCGGCTGCCACTTCATGAGGCGCCGCTCGATGCGGCCCACCAGACCGTCGAGCAGCAGCGCAAAGGCCGTCAGCACCACGATGCCCGCGAACACCGTGTTGACATCGAAGGTCCCCTCGGCCTGCAGGATCAGGTAGCCCACGCCGCGCGCCGAGCCCAGGTACTCTCCCACCACCGCCCCCACGAAGGCCAGACCCACCGAGGTGTGCAGGCTGGAGAAGACCCAGGCCGTGGCGCTGGGCAGGTAGACCGTGCGCAGCAGCTGGCGCTGGCTGGCGCCCAGCATGCGCGCATTGGCCAGCACCACGGGACTGACCTCGCGCACGCCCTGGTAGACGTTGAAGAAGACGATGAAGAACACCAGGGTCACGGCCAGCGCCACCTTGCTCCAGATCCCCAGGCCGAACCACATGGCGAAGATGGGCGCCAGGATAACGCGCGGCATGGCATTGGCCGCCTTGATGTAGGGATCGAGGATGGCGCTGGCCAGGGGCGAGAGCCCGAGCCAGAGCCCGGCCCCCAGGCCCAGCACAGTGCCGATGCCGAAGGCCAGGAAGGTCTCCAGCAGCGTGGTGCCCAGGTGGCGGTAGATGTCGGCGTTGCCGCTCAGCCCGTCGGGAAACAGCGCGTTGGGTGCGAGACCCCAGGGGAGGAACCAGGACCAGATGCGCCCGGCCACCTTGACCGGTTCCCCCAGGAAGAAGGCGAGCTGGGCATCGCGCGAGGCCAGCTGCCACAGGGCCAGGAAGGCCAGCAGCACGCCCAGCTGCCACCAGCGCAGATTGCCGGCCCGGGGCTTGAGCAGCGGCCAGAAGCTCATCGGTACACCTCCGCCTTGCAGGCTGCGGTGCGAGCGCCTTCGGGCGGCCGTGCGGCGCTCATGCCGCCTTCCTCAGCTGCTGCTGATAGCCCTTGAGCACCTCCTCGCGCAACACCTCCCAGATGCGGGTGTGCAACTCCACGAAGCGCGACGTATGGCGTACCTCGGCCACATTGCGCGGGCGCGGCAGGTCGATGGCGAACTCGCCGATGGGCCGCGTGGCCGGGCCGGCCGAGAGCACCACCACGCGGTCGCTCATGGCGATGGCCTCGTCCAGGTCGTGCGTGATGAAGAGCACAGCCTTTTTCTTCGCGCTCCAGAGCTCCAGCACCTCGTTTTCCATGAGCTGGCGCGTCTGCACGTCCAGCGCGCTGAAGGGCTCGTCCATGAGGATGATGTCCGGGTCCAGCGCCAGGGTCTGGGCCAGGGCCGTGCGCTTGCGCATGCCGCCCGAGAGCTGGTGCGGGTAGCGATCGCCGAAGCCGGCCAGGCCCACGCGGGCCAGCCAGTCTTCGGCCTGGGCCCGCGCCTCGGCCTCGGGCACACCGCGGTACTGCAGCCCCAGCAGGACGTTGTCCAGCGCGCTGCGCCAGGGCAGCAGGGCCTCGGCCTGGAACATATAGCCCGCGCGCCGGTTCAGGCCGCGCAGGGTCTCGCCGAACACCCGCACTTCGCCCGCGCTCGGCGCCAGCAGGCCCGCGCCCACATGGAGCAGGGTGGACTTGCCGCAGCCCGTGGGGCCGACCACCGAGACAAACTCGCCGGCAGCGACGCGCAGCGTGGTGTCGGCCACGGCTGTATAGGCCGATCCACCCTGCGGGGCGGCGAAGGTGCAGGTGATACCGAGCAGTTCGAGGGCTTGCACGGCAGACAAGAGAGTGCCGACCTCAGGCCTTGAAGCGTGCCTTGGCCCGGGCCGCGAACTGGTTGGTCCAGGTCTTGCCCAGGTCGATCCTGTCGGCCTTGAGCGTGGTGTCGAAGCTGGCCAGGGCGCGCAGCGCGGTACGCCCGCCCTCCTCGGGGAACATGCCGTCGATGGCCAGCGCCTCGCGCACCTTCTCGGTGGTCGGCCTGGTGTCACGCCCCTCCGGCGAGACG
>JAYNNS010000344.1:0-3123 GCA_038112835.1 Curvibacter sp.
TATATCATATTTATTGAAATAAGTGAATATCGAGCTGCAGCAAAAGAAGCGGTCGGTCCGGCCGGGTGACGGCGGACAGGGGCTGGCGGAAGGTGGGCCAGGTGCCTGCAAGCCTATGTCGCGCGACACAGGCATCGAGCGGGAGCTAGGGGGGCGCTCGCGCCTTCACGGATCGAGGTCGAAAGAGGGTACATCCCCGGGTAAACCTTGGGGCACGGTTCCCGGAGGCTTTCTAGAATGTGCTGCGGCGCAATACATGGAAGCGGTCGTGTGGACCGCGCAGAGGAGATCCGGGCATGAAGGAAAAAAAGGGTGAGGCGGCGGCGGGCGCCGAGCGGGTGATCAAGAAATACCCCAACCGCCGCCTGTACGACACCCAGACCTCGAGCTACATCACGCTGGCCGAGATCAAGCAGCTCGTCATGGACAACGTGGTTTTCGTGGTGCGCGACGCCAAGAGCGGGGAAGACCTGACGCGCAGCATCCTGCTGCAGATCATCCTGGAAGAGGAGGCGGGCGGCTCGCCCATGTTCAGCACCTCGGTGCTGTCCAACATCATCCGCTTCTACGGCCATGCCATGCAGGGTTTCATGGGCGGCTATCTGGAGAAGAACATCCAGACCCTGCACGAGCTGCAGGCCCGCATGACCGAGCAGTCCAAGGGGCTGACGCCCGAGATGTGGAACCAGTTCATGGCCATGCAGGCACCGCTGATGCAGGGCCTGGTGTCGCAGAACCTGGAGCAGTCCAAGAACCTGTACCTGCAGATGCAGGAACAGATGCAGAAGCAGACCGAGCAGATGCTCGAAACCCTGGGGCTCAAGCGCTGAGGGTTTTGCAGCCGGCCGCGCTTGCGGCCACAATGGCGGCATGAGCAGCCGTCCTCCCCTGCGCATCGGCCTGTCGGCCCGCATCTTCCACCCCGAGCCCGGCGGCAGCGGGCTCAAGACCAAGACCCTGCTGGTGTATGAGCAGAGCGTGGCCCAGTGGGCCATGTCGCGCGACGTGCTGCTGCTCATGATCCCCTCGGTGGTGCAGGGCGGCGAATTGATGCGCAGCAACATCCGGCTGCGCGACTATGCGCAATACCTGGACGGGCTCATCCTGCAGGGCGGTGCCGACGTGAGTCCGCGCGCCTATGGCGAGGAGCCGCTGCGGCCTGAATGGAGCGGTGACCCGGTGCGCGATGCCTACGAGCTGGAACTGGTGCACGAGTTCATGGAGGCGGACAAGCCCGTGCTGGGCATCTGCCGCGGCATGCAGCTGCTCAACGTGGCCCTGGGCGGCTCGCTCTACCAGGACCTGCGCACCCAGCGCCCCGATACCGCGGACCACGAGAGCGGACAGTATGACCAGCATATGCATGCCGTGCGCTTCAGTCCGGAGGGCCGGATGTCCGGCTGGTTCGGCGGATTGGCCGCAGGCCGGGTCGTGTCCATCCACCACCAGGGAGTGCATCGCCTGGGACGCGACATGGTGGTGGAGGCCGAGAGCGAGGACGGCGTGATCGAGGCCATCCGCTGGAACGGGGACAGCTTCGTCTGCGGCGTGCAGTGGCACCCGGAATTCCACGGCCAGCCGGACGCGGGGCTGCTGGACTGCACGCCCCTGCTGGAGGCTTTCCTGACGGCTGCCCAGAGCCGCTTGCCGGGAATCTGACGGGCCCCGCCGGCTGCCGGCGGTGAATGCTGGGACAATACGGGCCATGAGCGAAGTCCTGTCCCCTGCTGCCGCTGCGCAGCCCCCCAAGGTCGGTTTTGTCAGCCTGGGCTGCCCCAAGGCCCTGACCGATTCCGAGCTGATCCTCACCCAGCTGAGTGCCGAGGGCTACCAGACCTCCAAGACCTTCCAGGGCGCGGACCTGGTGATCGTGAACACCTGTGGCTTCATCGACGACGCGGTGAAGGAAAGCCTGGACACCATCGGCGAGGCCCTGGCCGAGAACGGCAAGGTCATCGTGACCGGCTGCCTGGGGGCCAAGACGGGCGAGGGCGGCGGCAACATGGTCAAGGAAATCCATCCCCGCGTGCTGGCCGTGACCGGCCCGCACGCCACGCAGGAGGTGATGGACGCGGTGCACGCGCACCTGCCCAAGCCGCACGATCCCTTCGTGGACCTGATCCCGGGGGCCTTCGGCGAGGCCGGCCTCAAGCTCACGCCGCGTCACTACGCCTACCTGAAGATCAGCGAAGGCTGCAACCACCGCTGCACCTTCTGCATCATCCCCTCCATGCGCGGCGATCTGGTCTCGCGCCCGGTCGGTGATGTGCTCAAGGAGGCCCAGGCCCTGTTCGAGGGCGGCGTGAAGGAGCTGCTGGTGATCAGCCAGGACACCTCGGCCTATGGCGTGGACGTGAAGTACCGCACCGGCTTCTGGGACGGCAAGCCGGTCAAGACCCGCATGCTGGACCTGGTGCAGGCCCTGGGTGAGCTGGCCGAGGCGCACGGTGCCTGGGTGCGCCTGCACTATGTCTATCCCTATCCGCACGTGGACGAGATCCTGCCGCTGATGGCGCGGGGCTTGGTGCTGCCCTACCTGGACGTGCCCTTCCAGCACAGCCACCCCGAGGTGCTGCGGCGCATGAAGCGCCCGGCCAGCGGTGAGCGTAATCTGGAGCGCATCCAGCGCTGGCGCGAGATCTGCCCTGAGCTGGTGATCCGCAGCACCTTCATCGCCGGTTTCCCTGGCGAGACAGAGGAGGAGTTCGCGCACCTGCTGGATTTCGTGCGCGAGGCGCAGATCGACCGCGCGGGCTGTTTTGCCTACAGCCCCGTGCAGGGCGCGGCGGCCAACGAGCTGCCGGGCATGCTGCCCGAAGCCCTGCGCGAGGAGCGCCGCGCGCGTTTCATGGCCGTGGCCGAGGAGGTGTCGACGGCGCGCCTGCAGCGCCGCATCGGCGCGACCATGCAGGTGCTGGTGGACAGTGCGCCGGCCCTGGGTCGCAAGGGCGGGGTGGGCCGCAGTTATGCCGATGCGCCCGAGATCGACGGCCTGGTGCAGCTGCTGCCGCCCGAGAAGATCAGCAAGACGCTCAAGGTGGGCGAATTCACGCGCGCGCGCATCGTGGGCACGCAAGGGCACGATCTGGTGGCCGTGCCCATCTGAACGCGCTGTGTGCGGAC
>JAYNNS010000345.1:0-632 GCA_038112835.1 Curvibacter sp.
ATATCGGGGTCTCCTGGCAGGCGATTGCCAGCCGCACATTGCAAAAGACAGCCACATGAAAACCGAAACCCAAGTATTCAAAAACCTGATCGACGGTGACTGGATTCCTGCCAGCACGGGCGAGACCTTTGTCGATATCAATCCGGCCGATACGGCTGACTGCGTGGGTCGATTCCCGGCCAGCACCGGGCAAGATGCCCGCATGGCCGTCGAGGCCGCACAGCGTGCCTTCGCGGGCTGGAAGAAGACGCATCAGCAAGCGTGCGGCCATCCTGATGAAGGCAGCGGACAATCTGGAAAAGGCCGCGGCTGACATTGCGAATGAGCTGACACGCGAAGAAGGCAAGCCGGTGGCTCAGGCGAAGGATGAGGTGTTGCGCTCCGCGCAGACGCTGCGCTTCTACGCTATCGAAGGCCAGACTTTCTCGGGTGAAACCTACCCCAACGACGACCCGGAGATGCTGGTTTACAGCATGCGCGAGCCCTTGGGTGTGGTCAGCGTGATCACGCCCTGGAACTTCCCGGTGTCCATACCCGCACGCAAGATTGCTCCGGCGCTGATCACCGGCAACACCGTGGTGTTCAAGCCTTCGTCGGAAGCCCCTCTGTCCGGCCTGCGCCTCGCCGAAGCG
>JAYNNS010000345.1:734-3080 GCA_038112835.1 Curvibacter sp.
ACTGCCGCCTGGCGTGTTGAACTTCATCACTGGACGCGGTAGCGCGGTGGGCTCGGTGATCACCGAGTCCCCGGAAATTCGCGCCGTGTCTTTCACGGGTTCCACCTCGGCGGGGGAGCACATCCACCGCTCGGTCGCACTGAACACGCGCACCCAGATGGAGCTGGGCGGCAAGAACCCGCTGATCGTGATGGAAGACGCCGACCTGGATGCGGCCGTGCAACTGGCCATCAAGGGTGGCTTCTCGCTCAGCGGCCAGGCCTGCACCGGTACCAGCCGTGTGCTGGTGATGTCCCAGGTCAAGCAGGCCTTCACCGACAAGCTGCTGGCCGCAGTCAAGGGGCTCAAGATCGGCAGCGGCATGACGCCGGGCATGGACTTGGGCCCGCTGGCCTCGCACAAGCAGCTGGAGAACGTGCTGTCCTATGTGCGTGCCGGCAAGGAGGAGGCCACACACCTCTATGGCGGCGAGCGTCTGAGCGGTGGCGCCTATGACAGCGGCTACTACATCTCGCCGGCCATCTTCACCGACGTCAAGCCCGAGGCGCGGATTGCGCGGGAGGAGATCTTCGGCCCGGTGCTTGCACTGATCGAGGTTTCGAGCTATGCCGATGCGCTGGCCAAGGCCAACGATACGGAGTACGGCCTGTCGGCTGCGATCGCCACGCGCAACCCGCAGTACATGCACGACTTCGCCAACGATATCGAGGCCGGCACCGTGAAGATCAACCGAACGACCACCGGCAATCTGGTGAATGCGCCCTTCGGCGGGCTCAAACGCTCGAGCACCTCGACCTTCCGCGAATCGGGGCGCGCAGGGCTGGAGTTCTACACCCAGATCAAGACCGTGTACCGCGGCGTCCGCTGATTCCTGCGGTTGCCCACCTAGAAAGAGCATCCATGAAAAAAGTCCTGAAACTCGAAGTCCGCGAAGCACGTCACATGGTGCAGGCCTGCCTGCGCAAGGCCGAGGAGATCGGCGTACTGGAAACCGTGTGTATCGTCGACGACGGTGGTTTCCCCATCCTGATGGAACGCATGGATGGCGCGCGCATCACCGGCCCGCAGATTGCCTGGAACAAGGCCTTCACCGCCGCGGGCCACAAGCGTTCGACCCATCTGTTCAATCAGGCTCCCAATGGCCCGGCTTTGCCCGGCAACGACGCCTATGGCATCCAGCTGAGCTTCGAAGGCCGGTTTGCGGCCTTTGTCGGTGGCTTCCCGATCGTGGTCGACGGCGCTGTGATTGGCGGCGTGGGCCTGTCGGGTGGCAATGGCGAGCAGGACACCCAATGCGGCCTGGCCGCTTTGCAGGCCTTGCAAGAGTTGCTGAAATCCGAGGGCTACGAGGTCTTGGTGCAGGCTGATATCAAGAAGTGATCGGCGACGGGCGCCAGCACGATGAGCTTCACTGTACGTATCGAGGAAACCGGCCAATCTTTCGAGGTGGGTCCGGGCGAAACTGTCCTGAATGCAGGCATGCGACAGAGTGTGACCCTGCCGCATGAGTGCACACTTGGCGGCTGCGGTACCTGCCGTGTCAGAGTGCTCCAGGGCAAGGTCGAGTACGACGAATTTCCCTTTGGACTGACCGAAGCCGAGGCGGCCGAGGGCTACGCGCTGGTCTGCCAGGCGCGGCCCTGTTCCGATCTGCAGATCAGTGCGCCGGCGCCGGCTCCGGCTCATTCCGAGCCGGGTCGCCATGCGGCCGAAGTACTGGAGTTGCGCCAGGTCAGCCAGGATGTCTGCATTCTTGAGCTGGAACTGCCGCTGGAGCTTGCCGCCAATCTGGTGTACCAGCCGGGTCAGCACCTGAACGTTCATCTCGGTGACGGCAAGACCCGCAGCTTCTCCATGGCGCGGGCTTCGGCCGCGACCGGAGTCGAGCTTCACATCCGGCAGATACCGGGGGGGCGCTTTACCCAGCAGCAGCTGCCGCAATTGCGAGCGGGTGATACGCTGGAAATCGAGCTTCCCCTCGGTGGCTTCCACTACCACGCCCGGGACGAGCGCCCCGTCCTGATGCTGGCCACAGGCACCGGCATTGCACCACTGCGCAGTATCCTGGAGTCGCTGCTGGATTCCGACGACTGTCCTCCGATCAGTCTCTACTGGGGCATGCGCGAGCCTGCTGAGCTCTATCTGCACAATGAGCTGGAGAGTTGGCGCGACCGGCTTTATGAGTTCAACTATGTGCCGGTCCTTTCGCGTCCTGGCCCGGAGTGGAATGGACGTCGCGGTTATGTGCAGCAGGCCGCATGTGAGGACCTGGCGGACCTGTCTGGCTACGGCATCTACCTCTGTGGCTCACCCGCGATGATTGCCGAAGCCAAGGCGGCGTTGCTG
>JAYNNS010000346.1:0-3057 GCA_038112835.1 Curvibacter sp.
GC
Source organism: Curvibacter sp. (assembly GCA_038112835.1). Classification (GTDB taxonomy): domain Bacteria; phylum Pseudomonadota; class Gammaproteobacteria; order Burkholderiales; family Burkholderiaceae_C; genus Hylemonella. The sequence goes on from JAYNNS010000346.1 coordinate 3, forward strand.
GTGGCCCAGCGCGTGCGTGAAGGCGGCCACGCCGTGCCCGACGAGCGCGTTCTTGCGCGTTACCCGCGCACCCTGGCCTACCTGACGCGCGCCGTGCGCCTGGCCGACGCCGCCGTGCTCTACGACAGCCAGGACGTGACACCCGGCACCCACAGCGCCGTGGCCCTGTGCAAGCGGGCCTGGACGCAGGAGCTGGTGCAGCCCCTGCCCGGCTGGGCGCAGCGGGTGCTCTGGGGGCGGGAGTGAGCCTCACGCCTTGCGGCTCAGGTCTGCCGTAAAACCGATCGGCCGCTTGGAGGACTGAGGCTGCGCCATCAAGGCGCGCAAGGCATTGATGACCTCCGCCAAGCTGCTGTCATGTCCCGCGACCCTGCGCTCCAGTTCGGCCAGCTTGTCGGCCAGCGCCTTGTGATCCACCAGCAGCTCGCGCAACTGCACGAAAGCACGCACCACGTACACGCTCATCTCGACAGCACGTGGAGAGTTCAGTACGCTGGCCACCATGATGGCACCGTGCTCGGTAAAGGCCCTGGGAGAAGCTCGACGGCGCCCACCCCAACTTGAAATCACAATTTGTGATTTCAAGTTGTCATACTCCTCTTGGCTCAACTGGAACATGAAATCCGAGGGGAACCGACTCAGATTGCGCTTGATCGCCTGATTCAGGCTCCGCGTTTCAACTTCATAGAGCCCTGCCAGATCCGAGTCGAGCAACACGCGCTGCCCACGGATCATCAGAATGCGCCCCGCCAACGCCTGAGGCGTCAACGCTACGGTCGCAGCCGGCGGAAGTGGTGTCGTGGCCTTGCCCATGCATCCCCCTGTTCAGGCGCTGGATTTCCCCGAATACTGTGTTTTTATACATACTCAGAGACAAAAGGTCAAGCCCGTTTGAGGTTGCAAACTGCGACCTCAAACGCAAGCCCAGGTCCTCCCCCCCGAGCAGCCGCTCAAGCCGGCAGGAGCACCCCCGCAAAAAAGTCCGCCAGCGCCTGCCGCGCATCCAGCGGCAGCACATGGGCCACGTATTGGTCCGGGCGCACCACCACCAGGCAGCCCTGTTCGCGGTCGATGCCGCGCATGTCAAAGATATCGCCCAGGCCCTTGTGGTCCACGCAGAAGACCTTCTCGAAGTCCTGCAGGCCCAGCTTGCCCGTGCGCGGCTTGAGCAGCGAAGGCATCTGGTCGTAGGCCAGCTGGTCGAAGGTCTGCTGGAACACGGCGCGCACGTCGATCACAGCGTCGATGTCCTCGCCGGGGCGCGTGTGCTTCACCACCGGGGACTGGGCATCCGTCTCCAGCCAGTCCGCCAGCTGGCGCAGGGGCGAGCCCGCCTGGCCGCTGTCGCCCCGGCCGGCAAAGGCATAGAGGCGCCAGCGCGCGTCGGCCTCGGCCACATGGCCCAGCTGCATCTGCATGGCGTCCGCCACCCGCACCACGGGCGCGGAGTGAAAGCGCTTGCCGATGGTCTGGCCCGTGGCCAGCGCCTGCCAGGTGGCCGGGCCGGTCAGGGCCGAGGGCTCGTAGTGCACGGCCAGGCCGCCCGTGAATTCCAGGTTCTGCTTGAAGTTGCGGATGATGCGCGGCTCCTCCAGCCCCTCGCGCTCGGCCTGGGTGGTGGGGGCCGACATGATGCGCGCCCACTTGTGGTCCGTCTCCACCAGGCGCTTGGCCTCGGTCAGCCGCTCCTTGGAGTAGCTGCGCAGTAGGCTGGCGTCGGCCCGGCCCTGCAGCACGTGCACCAGCTTCCAGCCCAAGTTGAAAGTGTCCTGCATGGAGACGTTCATGCCCTGCCCCGCCTTGGGGCTGTGGGTGTGGCAGGCGTCGCCCGCGGTGAACACACGCGGGTGGCGACCCGAGCCCTCGGGCGCGTCGTCGAACTTGTCGCTGATGGCGTGGCCGATGTCGTAGATGGACCACCACACCACCTCCTTCACGTCCAGGCTGTAGGGCTGCATGATGCGCTGGGCCGCGGCAATCATGTCGTGCTGCGTCAGCTTGCGCTGCGCGGCCTTCTCGTCGGGCCGCAGCTTGTCCATCTCCACGTACACGCGGAACAGGTAGCCGCCCTCGCGCGGCAGGATGAGCAGATTGCCCTCGTTGGCCGAGGAGATCAGGCACTTCTGCCGCACGTCCGGAAAATCGGTGTTGGCCAGGATGTCCATCACCCCCCAGGCCTGGTGCGCGGCATCGCCCTTGAGCTCCCCGCCGATGGCCTTGCGCACGGCCGAATGCGCGCCGTCGCAGCCCACCACGTAATTGGCCCGCACGGTGCGCGTGGCGCCCCAGTACAGGCCGCTGGCGTCCTTGAGCGTCACCGTCACCGGGTGGTCGTCCGTGTTCGGGTCCACCGTCAGGCCCTGCACCTCCCAGCCGTAATCCGGCTCCAGGCGCGAGGGGGAATTTTTCATGACCTCCAGAAACAGCTCGTGCAACCGCGCCTGGTTGATCAGGATGTGCGGCATCTCCGAGCTGTCGTCGGCCACGTCCTGCACCCGGCCCGCGCGCTTGATGTGCGTGGGGTTCTTCGGATCCGGCATCCAGAAATTGGTCTGGTTGACCCAGTAGGTCTCGCGCTTGACCTTGTCGGCAAAACCGAAGGCCTGGAACATCTCCATGGAGCGCGTATTGATGCCGTCGGCCTTGCCCTTGATGATGTTGCTGCTCATGCGCTCGATGATCATGGTGTCGATCTCCGGGAACTGCGCCAACTGCGCCGCCAGGCACAGCCCCGCCGGGCCGGTGCCCGCAATCAGCACATCCACCTGCTCCGGCAGCGGCTCGTTGGCGCCCCGGTTGCGCCGGTTCGGCGCGGCGGGCTTGACATCAGGGTTGCCACCCCTGAAGCCATTCTTATAAAACTGCATCGTTATCTCCAAAGACTGAACAACAGCACCGACGATTCGGCTGGCCTGCGGCAGGCTTAATCTCAGCTGCGGGACTCAATAATGATAAGTATGCATATTATTTTGATGAGAGTCAACCAAATAGAGCTGACGACGAATCCGGGTTTACCCGCGGAGAGACGTGAGGTTATGGCTGAATCGCTTAGAGG
>JAYNNS010000347.1:0-3044 GCA_038112835.1 Curvibacter sp.
GCCCACACCTTCGACGACGATCATGCGCATGACCGCCGCGCCCTGACGCGCACTGCGCGCCTTGCCGGATTCGGGGGAGGCATCGAAGGCCTTGGCGGCCGCGACGCTGGGGAACTGGAGGATGACCAGGCGATCGGGCGTCCAGTCACCCTCGATCACCTCGGCCTGGCCGCCGCGCACCAGGACCTCGGCACCATGCACGCGCATGGCTTCCGAGGACCACTTCTTGTACTCCTCGTACTGCACCGGGTTGGTGACCGTGACGTTGGCGATGATGTAGCCTTTGCCCATGCTCAGGCCACGACCTTGAGGTTCTTGCCCTTGCCGGCACCCTGGTGCTCCAGCGCCGCCTTGATGAAGGCATTGAACAGCGGGTGGCCGCTCCAGGGCGTGGACTTGAACTCGGGGTGGAACTGCACGCCGACGAACCAGGGGTGGACGGCCTGCGGCAGCTCGACGATCTCGGTGAGCTGCTCGCGCTGCGTCAGCGCGGAGATCACCAGGCCGGCCTGGCGCAGCGTGTCCAGGTAGTGGACGTTGGCTTCGTAGCGGTGGCGGTGGCGCTCGGTGACCACGTCGCCGTAGATCTTGTGGGCCAGCGTGCCCTTGGCGACATCGGAGCTCTGCGCGCCCAGGCGCATGGTGCCGCCGAGGTCGGAGTTGGCGTCGCGCGTCTTGATGGTGCCGTCGGCGTCCTTCCACTCGGTGATCAAGGCGATCACGGGATGCTGGCAGTGCGGCTCAAACTCGGTGCTGTTGGCGTCCTGGAGGCCGGCCACGTGGCGCGCGAACTCGATGGTGGCCACCTGCATGCCCAGACAGATGCCCAGATACGGCACCTTGTGTTCGCGGGCAAAGCGCGCCGTGCTGATCTTGCCCTCGATGCCGCGCTTGCCGAAGCCGCCGGGCACCAGGATGGCGTCGTACTTGGACAGGCGGAGGCGGGCGGCTGCGTCGTCGATGATGGTCTCGGAATCGACGTGCTCGATCTTCACGCGCACATGGTTGCGCATGCCGGCGTGGCGCAGCGCCTCGTTGACCGACTTGTAGCTGTCGGTCAGGTCCACATACTTGCCGACCATGGCGATGGTGACTTCGCCCTGGGGATGCTCGGTCTCGTACACGAGCGAGTCCCAGCGCTTGAGGTTGGCCGGCGGGGTGTTCAGCCGCAGCTTGTCGCAGATCAGGCCGTCCAGGCCTTGCTCGTGCAGCACGCGCGGCACCTTGTAGATGGTGTCGACGTCGGGCATGGAGATCACGCCCCACTGCGCCACATTGGTGAAGAGGCTGATCTTCTCACGCTCGTCGTCGGGGATGGCGCGGTCGGCGCGGCACAGCAGCGCGTCGGGCTGGATGCCGATCTCGCGCAGCTTCTGCACCGTGTGCTGGGTGGGCTTGGTCTTGAGTTCGCCGGCGGCGGCGATCCAGGGCACATAGGTCAGGTGCACGAAGGCCGCGTTGTTCGGACCCAGGCGCAGGCTGAGCTGGCGCACGGCCTCGAGGAAGGGCAGGGACTCGATGTCGCCCACGGTGCCGCCGATCTCGACGATGGCCACGTCCACGGCCTCGGGGGTCTCGTAGCCCGCGCCGCGCTTGACGTATTCCTGGATCTCGTTGGTGACGTGGGGGATGACCTGCACGGTCTTGCCCAGGTAGTCGCCGCGGCGCTCCTTCTCGAGCACGCTCTTGTAGATCTGGCCCGTGGTGAAGTTGTTGGTCTTCTTCATCCGCGTTTCGATGAAGCGCTCGTAGTGGCCCAGGTCCAGGTCGGTCTCGGCACCGTCGTCGGTCACGAACACCTCGCCGTGCTGGAACGGCGACATCGTCCCGGGGTCGACGTTCAGGTAGGGATCGAGCTTGATGAGGGTGACTTTGAGGCCCCGCGATTCCAGGATCGCGGCCAGAGACGCTGAGGCGATTCCCTTGCCCAGGGAGGACACCACACCGCCGGTGACGAAGACGAATTTGGTCATGTCAGGTTCGGACGCGCCGTCCGAGGAGGTGGTAAAGCGAGATTATAGGCGTGTGTCCCCGACAGAGGCCCCGGGGCGGGGGCGCGCAGGCGCAGATGCTACATTCCGTGGCCATGAACGACCTCGCCGGAAAACACATCGTCCTGGGCCTGACGGGCGGCATCGCCTGCTACAAGGCGGCCGAGCTCTGCCGTGCCCTGGTGAAGGAGGGCGCCACCGTGCAGGTGGTGATGACCGAGGCTGCGGGCCAGTTCATCACGCCGGTCACGATGCAGGCCCTGTCCAACCGGCCGGTCTACCAATCGCAGTGGGATGCGCGTGAGCCCAACAACATGGCGCACATCAACCTCAGCCGCGAGGCCGACGCCATCCTCATCGCCCCGGCCAGCGCCGACTTCATGGCCAAGCTGCTGCACGGCCGCGCCGACGACCTGCTGAGCCTGATGTGCCTGGCCCGTCCCATCGAGGCCGTGCCGCTGCTGATCGCCCCGGCCATGAACCGCGAGATGTGGGCCAACCCGGCCACGCAGCGCAACGTGGCCCAGCTCAAGGCCGACGGCGCCCAGGTGCTGGAGGTCGGCTCGGGCGACCAGGCCTGCGGCGAGGTGGGCGACGGTCGCATGCTGGAGGCCGACGAGCTGCTGGCGGAGCTGATCGCCTTCTTCCAGCCCAAGACCCTGCGCGGCCAGCGCGTGCTGGTGACGGCCGGCCCGACCTACGAAGCCATCGACCCGGTGCGCGGCATCACCAACCGCTCCAGCGGCAAGATGGGCTTCGCCATTGCGCGTGCGGCACGCGAAGCCGGTGCCGAGGTCGTGCTGGTGGCGGGCCCCGTGGATTTGGCTGCGCCGCGCGGCGTGCAGCGCATCGACGTGCGCTCGGCCCTGGAGATGCAGCAGGCCGTACAGGCCCAGGTGGACAGCGCCACGGTTTTCGTCGCCACGGCGGCCGTGGCCGACTGGCGGCCGGCGACCATGCTGACGCAGAAGATCAAGAAGGACGGCTCCGGCCGGACGCCGGCGCTGACCTTTGTCGAGAACCCGGACATCCTGGCCGGCGTGGCGAGCTCGC
>JAYNNS010000348.1:0-3020 GCA_038112835.1 Curvibacter sp.
CGCCGTGCCCGCGCGCAAACCGCGCAGCGAGCCACTGCAGGCTGGCCTCAAGCGCGTGGAACTCAAGGCCCCGGCCGAGCAGGCCTATGTGAGCCTGGCCTTCAAGGTGCCGGGCCTGCGCCATGTGCAAGCGCCCACCGCCGAGGACGACGACGCGCTCGCGCTGACCGTGCTGGCCGCCGTGCTCGACGGCTACAGCGGCGCGCGCCTGGACCGAGCGCTCACCCAGGGCGCCGACCGCGTGGCCGACAGCGCCGGCGCCAGCAACGGCCTGCTGGGTCGCGGCCCGCAGATGTTCATCCTCGACGGCGTGCCCGCGCCGGGCAAGACCGCCGCCCAGGTGGAAGCCGCGCTGCGCGAGCAGGTGGCGCGCATCGCACGCGAGGGGGTGAGCCCCGCCGAGCTGGAGCGCGTCAAGACCCAGTGGGTCGCCGGCGAGGTCTACAAGCGCGATTCGCTCTTCAACCAGGCGCGCGAGCTCGGCACCTACTGGGTGCTGGGCCTGCCGCTGGACACCAACGACCGCCTGCTCACGCGCCTGCGCGCCATCACCGCCGAGCAGGTGCAATCCGTCGCCGCACGCTATTTCGGCGACGACCAGCTCACCGTGGCCACGCTGCTGCCCCAGCCACCGGACCCGAACCGCCCGCGCCGCCAGCTCCCGGCCGGCAGCCGGCATTGAGGAGGGCGTCATGCGAGCCCTGAACACCATGTCTGCTATCAAAAACGTAGCTATCGCCTTCTCCCTGGTCCTGGCCGCGACGGCCCGGGCCGGCATCCCCATCCAGCACTGGACCCAGCCCTCGGGCGCGGGGGTCTGGCTGGTGGAGAGCCCCACCGTGCCCATGGTCGATGTGCGCGTGGATTTCGACGCCGGCGGTCGGCGCGATCCGATGGGCCAGACCGGCCTGGCCGGGGTGAGCGTGGCCATGATGGGCAAGGGCATCCGTGCGGCGGGCACCGAGCCCGCTTTGGATGAGAACGCGCTCGGCGAAGCCTGGGCCGATCTGGGCGCGAGCTTCGGCGGGGGGGATGGCGGCGACCGTCTGAGCTTCTCGCTGCGCTCGCTGACCTATCCCGACCTGCTGGACAAGGCCGTGGCGCTGGCCGCGCGCCAGCTGGCCGAGCCGGCCTGGCCCGAGGCGGTGTGGACGCGCGAGCGCGAGCGCATGGTGGCCGCCCTGCGCGAGGCCAACACCCGGCCCGCCACCGTGGCCCAGCGCGCCTACAACCGCGCCGTCTTCGGCGCGCACCCCTATGCCCGCGACACCAGCGAGGAGACGCTGGCGCGCATCACGGTGGCCGACATGCAGGCCTGGCATGCGCGCCACCTCCAGCCCTGCCGGGCCAAGGTCAGCATCGTGGGCGCCGTCACGCGCGCCCAGGCCGATGCCCTGGTCATCCGCTTGCTGGCCCGCCTGCAGGCCGCCAACCCCGGCGCCTGCGCACCGTTGCCGCCCGTGGCCGAGGTGCAGCCGCTCCAGGAGGCGGCCGAGATCAGGATTCCCTTCGACTCGGCCCAGGCCCACGTCTCCATCGGCCAGCCCGGCTTCAAGCGGGACGACCCGGATTTCTTCGCGCTGACCGTGGGCAACTACACCCTGGGCGGCGGCGGCTTCGTCTCGCGCCTGACCACCGAGGTGCGCGAGAAACGCGGTCTGAGCTACAGCGTCTACAGCTATTTCAACCCGGGCCTGCACGCCGGCGCCTTCACCATGGGCCTGCAGACCCGCCCCGACCAGGCGGCCCAGGCCGTGCAGGTGGCGCGCGACACGCTGCGTCGCTACGTTGAACAAGGGCCGACCGAGGCCGAACTCAAGGCCGCCAAGGACAACCTCATCGGCGGCTTCGCCCTGCGCATCGACAACAACCGCAAGCTGCTCGACAACGTGGCCAACATCGCCGCCCACGGCCTGCCGCTGGACTACCTGGACACCTGGACGCAGCAGGTGGCCAAGGTCACGGTGGCCGACATCAAGGCGGCGTTTGCGCGCAAGCTGCAACCCGAGCGCATGGTGACCGTCATCGTCGGGGGACGTGATGGCGGCCAGTAAGAAGCCTGCCGCCCCAAGCACAGGCCGGGCGCTCCCGGGCCGGCCCGCCGGCGAGGTGCGCATCATCGGCGGCCAGTGGAAGCGCAGCAAGCTGCCCGTGGCCGACAAGCCCGGCCTGCGCCCCACGCCCGACCGCGTGCGCGAAACCCTGTTCAACTGGCTGGGCCAGGACCTCACGGGTTGGCGCTGCGTGGACGCCTTTGCCGGTACCGGTGCGCTCGGTTTCGAGGCCGCCTCGCGCGGTGCCCAGGAAGTGACGCTGGTCGAGCAGGACGCCGCGCTGGTGGCGCAGCTGAAAAAGATCAAGGAACAGCTCCAGGCCGAGTCCGTGCAGGTGCAGCGCGGCGACGGCATCGCCGTGCTCAGGGCGTGGCCTGCTGGCAGCGCGGACCTGGTGCTGCTGGACCCGCCGTTCGACGCCCATCTCTTCGAGCCGGCCTTGCAGGTCGCCGCGCGCGCCGTGGCGGTAGGTGGTCATGTCTATCTGGAAGCCCCTACCGCCTGGGGTGAGCAAGGGCTGGCCCCGCTGGGTCTGGAATTGCACCGTCACCTCAAGGCCGGTGCGGTGCACGCGCATCTCTTCCGTCGAGTCTGACGGCATTGTCAAGCGTCAGAATTTTCTCGATCCCATAGAGGTTCCTCATGCCTCGCGTCGATAGGGCGTGAGGCTCACCGATCAGAGTGTCAATACAGGCGGCTACCAAGTCTTCGTCCTTTAAGATGCCGCCCATGCCCACCCTGACCGAACTCTCCGCCTTCCTCGCGAAGGAATTCCCCCAGACCCCCTGCACCATCGTCGCCGTGGGCGACCAGGGCGCAACCATCCGCCACGCCGTGGGCCAGGCCGAGCTGCGGCCCGGGGGCACGGTGTCGGGGCCGGTGATGATGGCCACGGCGGATGTGGCACTGTACGTGGCCATCCTGGGCGAGATCGGCATCGTGCCGCTGGCGGTGACGACCAGCCTG
>JAYNNS010000349.1:0-1367 GCA_038112835.1 Curvibacter sp.
CATGGGATCCCATTGATGACTTTCGATCACGTGACGAATTTGATCGATTTCACTCTTGGATAAGCTTGCAGGTTTCTAATGGTAGCGCTCAAGAAGTCAGAGTGACCAAGCCGTACATCAATGCAACCAGCTTCACTGAAAAGTGGTACATGCACGGCGATAGCGGGGCTATATGGCGTTTGGTTTGGCCTGATGGTCCCTTCACTGGGGTTTTTGAACCCATTGATTGATGACCGGTCTGAATCATGAATCGCCCCGGGACTGGCAGATACTCATAGCCTCACACCTCCGGCCCACGCGGGGGCACCCCCTGTAACAAGTGCCAGCACTTATCGGTCAGAATAGCGGTCCATGAGTCTGCGCCTGTTCCACATCACCGAATTCGCCGATTCCATGCTCACGCCGGCCGCCCAGCGCGAGGCCCGGCATCCGGCGCTGCTCCTGCTGCTGGCCAGTTTCTGGCTGGCGGTGGCGGGCAATCTGCCGCTCTGGCGGGAACTCGCGCGCCTGCCGCTGGAAACCGGCACCTTCATCTGGATCGCCCTGTGCTTTGCCCTGCTCACCACCACGGCTCTGGGTCTGGTGCTGAGCCTGCTCAACTGGCCCTGGCTGCTCAAGAGCGTGGTCACAGTTCTGCTGTGGCTGACCGCTCTCAACACAGCCCTGCTCTGGGCCGGCCATGCCTACCTGAGTGCCGGCGTCATCCCCCAAGGATTGTCCACGGTGCTGGCCCAACTGCGCGCCCTGTCGCTGTGGCAGCTGTTGCTGGTCTTCGGCGTACTGGCGCTGCTGCCTTCGCTCTGGCTGCTGCAGCTCAGGCTGCGTCGCGTCGCGTTCAACGCCCGTCTGCCGCAGAACCTGCTGCTGGCCCTGCTGTACACCTGCCTGCTGACCGCCGTCTGGTTTGCAGGGCGCGGCGCCCTGCTCCCCTTGCTGCAGGATCAGCCACGCTGGCTGGAGTTGCTGAACCCCTTCAACACCTTGCTGAGCCTGCGCCACTGAACGGCACTCATGGCGGCTCCTCGGCGGCCATGGGTATGATGGCCGCGTGACAGCCCTCCGGTGGCAAGACCGGTACCCGCAGCTCCAGGAGGCCGCCTTGGGAACCCGCCCCGAACAGCACCGCGCCGGCTCCAGCGAGTTCCAGTCGCTGCTGATCCAGGCCATCTACGACACCTCGCCCGACGGCATCCTGGTCGTCAACGAACAGGGTCTGGTGCTGTCTCACAACCGCCCCTTCCTGCAGATCTGGGGCATTCCACCCGGCCGACTGCACACCGGCGAAAACGGTTCGGTCATCGGCGAGGCCGATGCTCCCCTGCTGGCCGAGGTGGTGGCCCGGGTGCTGAACCCGACGGCCTTTCTGG
>JAYNNS010000349.1:1377-3010 GCA_038112835.1 Curvibacter sp.
CTCTACGACAATCCGCAGCTCGACGACCACTGCGAGATCGAACTCAAGGACGGGCGGACCCTGGAGCGGCATTCCACCGTGCTACGCGATGCCAGCGGACGCCATCTGGGCCGGGTCTGGTTCTTCCGCGACATCAGCATGCAGAAGAACCACGAGGCGGCGCTGATCCAGCTGGCCCGGCACGATCCGCTGACCGGTGCGGCCAACCGGCGGTATTTCTTCGAGCGATGCGAGCAGGAGTTCATGCGCAGCAGCCGCTACAAGACCCCCCTGTCTGTCGCACTGATCGACCTCGACCACTTCAAGCGCATCAACGACGACTATGGCCACAGCACCGGCGACGAGGTACTTCGAGTGCTGAGCCAACGCATCCGCGAACTCCTGCGCGAAAGCGATCTGCTGGCGCGCATCGGCGGCGAGGAGTTCGCCATCCTCATGCCCAGCACGGGCCTGGCCGGCGCCGCGTTGATGGCCGAACGCCTGCGCATGACCGTGGCCGAGCAAGCCTCGGTCATCGCCGGCCACACACTCTACCTGCGCTTCAGTGCCGGTGTGACCCAGCTCAAGGGGAAAGACCAATCCATCGAGGATTGCCTGCGTCGCGCCGACGAGGCCATGTACAGGGCCAAGCAGGCCGGGCGCGATCGCGTCGAGGCCTGTGCCTGAGAATACGGGCAGCCTCAGACGCGGGCCGAAAGCGCCTGCAGGCGCTCGCGCGCCGCGCGGTATTCGCGCTTGAGCTGCTCGATGAACTCGCCCGCGCCCTGTACCCGGGTGATGGCGCCGATGCCCTGGCCCGAACCCCAGATGTCCTTCCAGGCCTTCTTGGCGTCGCCGCCGAAGTTCATCTTGCTCGGATCGCTCTCAGGCAGATTCTCCGGGTCCAGGCCGGCGGCGCGGATGCTGGGCGCCAGGTAGTTGCCGTGCACGCCGGTGAAGAGGTTGCTGTAGACGATGTCGTCCGAGCTGCCCTCGACGATGGCCTGTTTGTAGGCGTCCACTGCGCGCGCCTCGTGCGTGGCGATGAAGGCCGTGCCCATGTAGGCGAAGTCCGCGCCCATGGCCTGCGCGGCCAGCACGGAAGCCCCGGTGCTGATCGAGCCGCTGAGCGCCAGCGGGCCGTCGAACCACTGGCGGATCTCCTGCACGAGGGCAAACGGGCTCTTGACGCCCGCGTGGCCACCGGCACCGGCCGCGACGGCGATCAGGCCGTCGGCGCCTTTTTCGATGGCCTTGTGCGCGAACTTGTTGTTGATGATGTCGTGCAGCACCACGCCGCCATAGCTGTGCGCGGCCTGGTTGATCTCTTCGCGCGCACCCAGCGAGGTGATGATGACCGGCACCTTGTACTTGACGCAGAGTTCCATGTCGTACTCGAGGCGGTCATTGGACTTGTGCACGATCTGGTTGATCGCAAACGGTGCGGCCGGACGCTCCGGATGCGCCTGGTTGTGCGCGGCCAGGGCCTCGGTGATCTCGGCCAGCCACTCGTCGAGCTGCGCGGCCGGGCGTGCATTGAGCGCGGGCATGGCGCCCACCACGCCCGCAATGCACTGAGCGATCACGAGCTTGGGGTTGCTGATGATGAAGAGCGGCGAGCCGATGACGGGCAGCGGCAGGTTCTGCAGGACGG
>JAYNNS010000350.1:0-2415 GCA_038112835.1 Curvibacter sp.
GTTCAGCAGGGCGATGGCCGGCAGGATGCGCTCGCGGTGCAGGCCGTTGGGGTAGAGCTCGTCGGGCTTGAAGTTGGAGGTGGCCACCAGGCCCACGCCGTTCCTGAACAGGGCCGCCAGCAGGCGGTGCAGGATCATGGCGTCGGTGATGTCGGCGACGTGGAACTCGTCGAAGCAGATCAGCTTGTACTTCTCGGCAATGCGCTCGCCCAGGGCGTCGAGCGGATTGACCGTGCCCTGCAGCTCGGCCAGCTCGCGGTGCACCTCGCGCATGAACTCGTGGAAATGCAGCCGTGTCTTGCGCACCAGAGGCACGGCATTGAAGAAGCAGTCCATGAGAAAGCTCTTGCCCCGCCCCACCCCGCCGTACATGTACACCCCCTTGGGGATGTCCGGGTGGTTGATGAGCTTCTTCAGGCGGTTGGAGCGCTTCTCCTTGTAGTGCGACCATTCGGTCGCACAGCGCTCCAGCGCGGCCACGGCGCGCAGCTGCGCGGGGTCACTGGCGTAACCCCGCGTCTTGAGCTCGGCTTCGTAGGCTAGGCGGACGGCTGCCAAGCTGCGGACTTCAGAAGTTCAGCGTGCGCTTGTCCACGGCCAGCGCGGCTTCCTTGGTCGCCTCGGAGAGCGACGGGTGCGCATGGCAGATGCGCGCGATGTCCTCGGCGCTGGCCTTGAACTCCATGGCCACCACGGCCTCGGAGATCAGCTCGGAGGCCATGGGGCCCACGATGTGCACCCCCAGGATCTCGTCGGTCTTGGCGTCAGCCAGGAACTTGACCATGCCGGTCGTGTCGCCCAGGGCGCGTGCGCGGCCGTTGGCCAGGAAGGGGAAGGTGCCGGCCTTGTAGGCCACACCGTCCGCCTTGAGCTGCTGCTCGGTGCGGCCGACCCAGGCGATTTCCGGGCTGGTGTAGATGACCCAGGGGATGGTGTTGAAGTTGACGTGCCCGTGCTGGCCGGCGATGCGCTCGGCCACGGCCACGCCCTCTTCCTCGGCCTTGTGCGCCAGCATGGGGCCGCGCACCACGTCACCCACGGCCCAGACGCCGGGCAGATTGGTCTTGCAGTCGCCGTCGACCACGATGGCACCGCGCTCGTCGAGCTGCAGGCCCACGGCCTCGGCGTTCAGGCCGTTGGTATTGGGCACGCGGCCGATGGACACGATGAGCTTGTCCACCTCCAGCGTCTGGGCTTCGCCCTTGGCATTGGTGTAGGCCACGCTCACGCCCTTCTTGCCGGACTTGACCTCGCCGACCTTGACCCCGAGCTCGATCTTGAGTCCTTGCTTGTCGAAAGCCTTCTTGGCCTCCTTGGCGATCTGCTCGTCCACCGCGCCCAGGAAGGTCGGCAGGCCTTCGAGCACCGTGACTTCCGCGCCCAGGCGGCGCCAGACCGAGCCCATCTCCAGGCCGATCACGCCCGAGCCGATCAGGCCCAGCTTCTTGGGCACGGCGCCCACGCGCAGCGCGCCGTCGTTGGAGAGGATGTTGACCTCGTCGAAGGGCACGCCGGGCAGCGCGCGGGCGTTCGAGCCCGTGGCCACGATGACCTGCTTGCCCACCAGGGTCTCCTCGGCGGCGCCGGCCACCTTGAGCTCGTAGCCGCTGTCGACCTTCTTCACGAAGGAGGCCAGGCCGTGGAAGAAGGTGACCTTGTTCTTCTTGAACAGGTAGAGGATGCCGTCGTTGTTCTGCTTCACCACGGCGTCCTTGCGGGCGATCATCTTGGCCACGTCCATCTTGACGTCGCTGGCCGTGATGCCGTGCTCGGCAAAGTGCTTGGTGGCGTGCTCGAAATGCTCGGACGACTGCAGCAGGGCCTTGGAGGGGATGCAGCCCACGTTGGTGCAGGTGCCGCCGGGAGCCGGGCCGCCCTTCTCGTTCTTCCAGGCGTCCACGCAGGCCACGTTCATGCCCAGCTGGGCGGCGCGGATGGCGGCGATGTAGCCACCGGGGCCGCCACCGATGACGACCACGTCGAATTGCTTGCTCATAGGGTTTCCAATCGGTTGTTCAAAGCGTAGCGAGCGGCCTCAGGGCAAGGCGCGGGTGGCGAGCAACCGGAACGTACTTCAGGGTACGTGAGGATTGCTCGATCAGGACCCGCAACGCCGCCATGAGGTCGCGCAGTAGCTTTTAGATATCAAACAGCAGACGGGCCGGGTCTTCCAGCGCTTCCTTCATCGCGACCAGGCCCAGCACGGCTTCGCGGCCGTCGATGATGCGGTGGTCGTAGCTCATGGCCAGGTAGTTGATCGGACGGATCACGATCTGGCCGTTCTCCACCACGGCGCGGTCCTTGGTGGCGTGCACGCCCAGGATGGCCGACTGCGGCGGGTTGATGATGGGCGTGGACAGCATGGAGCCGAAGACACCGCCGTTGGAGATGGAGAAGGTGCCGCCCGACAGTTCG
>JAYNNS010000350.1:2425-3005 GCA_038112835.1 Curvibacter sp.
CTTGGCCTTCTGGCCGTATTCGGCGATCTTCTTCTCGATGTCGGCGAAGCTCATCTGGTCGGCGTTGCGTACGATGGGCACCACCAGGCCGCGCGGCGAACCCACGGCGATGCCGATGTCGAAGTAGCCGTGGTAGACGATATCGTTGCCGTCCACCGAGGCATTGAGCACCGGATACTTCTTGAGGGCATGCACCGCGGCCTTGACGAAGAAGCTCATGAAGCCCAGCTTGACGCCGTGCTCCTTCTCGAACTTCTCCTGGAACTTCTTGCGCATCTCCATCACCGGGGCCATGTTCACCTCGTTGAAGGTGGTCAGGATGGCGTTGGTGGCCTGCGACTGCAGCAGACGCTCGGCCACGCGGGCACGCAGGCGGGTCATGGGCACGCGCTGCTCAGGGCGCTCACCCAGGCTCGGGCCGGTAGGCGCTTGCACAGCCGGCAACGCCTTCGTGGGCACCCCCCGTGATCCGCTCGGCATCCCGACGAACCTGATCCCGCTCGACCCCGCTCGGGTCGACGTGAACCGGGACAAGTCGGGGCGCGTCACCTACCGGATCGGATCGGACGAGTACGGGCCG
>JAYNNS010000351.1:0-1554 GCA_038112835.1 Curvibacter sp.
TCCTTGGGCAGGCCCAGGGCCACGTTGTCGGCCACGCGCTTCCAGGGCAGCAGGCGCGCGTCCTGGAACATGATGCGGGTGTCGTGGTTGAGGCCGGCGACGGACTGGCCGTCCAGCTTCAGCTGGCCTGCACTGGCGGGCTCCAGGCCGGCCACCAGGCGCAGCAGCGTGCTCTTGCCGCAACCGCTGCGACCGACAATCGCCACGAACTCGCCGGGCTCGATCACCAGATCGGCCTGGCGCAGCACCTGGCGTTCGCCGTAGGACTTGGACAGGCCGCGGATCTCCAGCCGCACGCCGCCTTGTGTGTCTTGACTCATGGGCTGCTCCTCAAGCGTGTTGATAACCGGGGTGCCAGCGCAGCCAGTAGCGCTCCAGCCCCTTGGCAAAGACATCGGCCAGCTTGCCCAGCAGCGCGTAGAGCAGGATGCCCACGAGCACGATGTCGGTCTGCAGGAATTCGCGTGCGTTCATGGTCAGGTAGCCGATGCCGGCCTGGGCCGAGATGGTCTCGGCCACGATCAGGATCACCCACATCAGACCCAGCGAGAAACGCAGGCCCACGAGGATGGACGAGAGCGCACCGGGCAGGATGATCTGGGTGTAGAGCTGCCAGCGCGAGAGGCCGTAGGTGCGCCCCATCTCGATCAGCCCGGGGTCCACATTGCGGATGCCGTGCGAGGTGTTGAGGTAGATGGGGAAAAAGACCGAAACCGCGATCAGGAAAAGCTTGGCCGTCTCGTCGATGCCGAACCAGAGGATGACCAGGGGGATGAGCGCCAGCGCGGGGATGTTGCGCACCATCTGGATGGTCGAATCGAGCAGTGCGTCGGCCCAGCGCAAGGAGCCCGTGAGCAGGCCCAGCAGCAGGCCCAGGCCGCCACCGATGGACAGGCCCAGCAGGGCGCGCCCGGCGCTGACCTGCACATGGGTCCAGAGTTCACCCGAGACGGACAGGGTCCAGGCGGCCTGCACCACTTCCGAGGGTGCGGGCAGCACCCGGGTGGAGAGCCAGCCCTGGGCCGAGAAGAGCTGCCACAGCGCCAGCAAGCCCACGGGCAGCAGCCAGGGTACGAGGCGGCGCGCCAGGCTCTTGAGGAAAGCCCAGGCTTCGAGGGTGTAGCGCCAGTCGGTCTCCGGGTCGATCTGCGGCTGCAGCAGGAATCCGAAGCCCGGTGCTTCCACCGTGGTATCGGCGCGGGCCACGGCCTCGCGTGTCACGCCTTGCGTCATGCCGCGCTCCCCTGCCCTTGCACAGGCTCCAGGAACTCCAGACCGTTGCCCGCCGGGTCTTGCGCATAGAAGCGCAGATGACCGGGCAGCAGGCGCGACTCGTCCACGGCCAGGCCGGCGTCGGTGAACTTGGCGCGCAGGCCCGGTAGGTTGCGTACTTCCAGCGCCAGGTGCGGCACCTGCTGCGGCGGACGCCAGTCGTGCACCGGCACCAGATCAATGCGCTGGGTCCCCGCCTGGAAGCGCAGGGTCTTGCCGTCACCGGCGCTGACTTCGGGCAGACCCAGCAGCTCGCTGTAGAAGTGCCGCAGCTGCGCGTGA
>JAYNNS010000351.1:1564-3003 GCA_038112835.1 Curvibacter sp.
CATGGATGCTCATGCGAACCTCTCTTCAGCTCTGTGCCGCGCGCGGCACGTAGTTGTTGGCGACGACCTCGCCGAAAGGACCACTGAGGCGCGTGCCGGGCAGCGACTCGCGCAGCTTGCGCGGCAGCAGCGGGAAGACCAGCTCGGCAAAGCGGTAGGCCTCTTCCAGGTGCGGGTAGCCCGAGAGCACAAAGGTGTCCAGGCCCAGGGCTGCGTACTCCTCGATGCGTGCGGCCACGGTCTTGGGGTCACCCACCAGGGCCGTACCGGCACCACCGCGCACCAGGCCCACGCCGGCCCAGAGGTTGGGGCTGATCTCGAGGTCGGCACGCGTGCGCTTCTTGCCGCCCGCGTGCAGCGCGGCCATGCGGCGCTGGCCCACGGAATCCATCTTGGCGAAGGCCGCCTGGGCACGGATGACGGTGTCGTCGTCCAGACGGCTGATCAGGTCTTCGGCCGCCTGCCAGGCCTGGTCTTCGGTCTCACGCACGATCACGTGCAATCGGATGCCGAAGCGCACGGTGCGACCGTGCTGGGCGGCGCGCGCACGCACGTCAGCCACCTTCTTGGCCACTTCAGCCGGCGGCTCGCCCCAGGTCAAGTAGGTGTCGACCTGCTCGGCGGCCAGATCGTGCGCCGCATCCGAGGAACCGCCGAAGTACACCGGCGGATAGGGCTGCTGCACCGAGGGGTAGAGCAGCTTGGCGCCTTTGACGTGGACGTGCTTGCCCTCGAAGTCATAGGCCTCGCCGCGGTGGCTGCGCGCGATGATCTCGCGCCAGACCCGGATGAACTCGGCCGAAGCCTCGTAACGCTGGGCGTGGTCGAGCCAGACGCCGTCGCCTTCGAGCTCGGTCTGGTCGCCGCCGGTCACGAGGTTGACCAGCAGACGGCCTTCAGAGAGGCGGTCGAAGGTGGCGGCCATGCGCGCGGCCAGTGCCGGCTCATGCAGGCCCGGCCGCACGGCCACGAGGAATTTGAGCCGTTTCGTTACCGGGATCAGGCTGGACGCCACGACCCAGGGGTCTTCGCAGGAACGGCCCGTGGGGATGAGCACGCCGTCATAACCCTGGCTGTCGGCCGCCTGGGCCACCTGTTTGAGATAGTCGTGGTTGACCTCGCGCGCGCCCTCGCTGGTGCCGAGGTAGCGGCTGTCGCCGTGGGTGGGAATGAACCAGAAGACTTGCATGGGTTTCCTTTTTCTTGTCTCAGTGCTGGGGACGCCAGACGATCTCGGCCACGGTGACCGGCTTGGGGATCAGGCCCAGCTTGTGGAAGGCGTCGGCCACACGCTGCTGGTCGGCCACGGTCTGCGCCGACAGCGGGCCCACGGGCGACTTGGGCCGGCGCTGCAGGAAGAGGCTGACCACACCCGCGTCCAGGCCGCTGAAGTCGGCGATGAGCTTGATCACCTCCTTGCGGTTTTCCTGGGCCTGGCG
>JAYNNS010000352.1:0-2977 GCA_038112835.1 Curvibacter sp.
CGATCATGAGCGTGGGCGAGTTGGTGTTGCCGCTGGTGATGGTGGGCATCACCCCGGCATCGGCCACGCGCAGGCCGCGGATGCCGCGCACGCGCAGCTGCGGGTCCACCACGGCCAGGGCATCGTCGGCCCGGCCCATGCGCGTGGTCCCCACGGGATGGAAGATGGTGGTGGCAATGTCGCCGGCCAGGCGCGCCAGGTCCTCGTCGCTCTGGTACTGCACGCCGGGTTTCCATTCCTCGGGCTGGTATTTCGCCAGCGCCGCCTGGGCCACGATGCGCCGCGTCACGCGCAGTGAATCGGCCGCCACCTGGCGGTCCTCGGGGGTGCTCAGGTAGTTGGGCGCGATGGCCGGGGCGTCCTCGAAGCGCGGGCTGCGGATCTGCACCGTGCCGCGGCTCGTCGGGTTGAGGTTGCAGACGCTGGCCGTGAAGGCGTTGAAGCGGTGCAGCGGCTCGCCGAAGGCGTCGAGCGAGAGCGGCTGCACGTGGTACTCGATATTGGGCCAGGCCTGCGCCGGGTCGCTCTTCGTGAAGGCCCCGAGCTGGCTGGGCGCCATGCTCATGGGTCCGCTGCGCCGCAGCGCGTACTCGAGCCCGATCATGGCCTGGCCCCAGAGGGAATTGGCCATGGTGTTGAGTGTCTTGACGCCCTGCACCTTGTAGACCGAGCGGATCTGCAGATGGTCCTGCAGGTTCGCGCCCACCCCCGCCAGCTCGTGCACCGGCGTGATGCCGTGGCGCTGCAGCAGCGTGCCCGGGCCCACGCCCGAGAGCTGCAGGATCTGCACCGAGCCGATGCTGCCCGCGCTCAGCACCAGCTCGCCCGTGGCGCGCACCGTGAGCGTGCGCCCTTCACGCAGGAGCTCGGCGCCCGCGCAGCGCAGCGCGCCGTCGGCATCGCGCTCGAACAGCAGGCGTTGCGTGGGCGTGCCGGTCCAGACCGTGAGGTTGGGGCGCCGCTGCGCCGGGCGCAGGAAGGCCTTGGCCGTGTTCCAGCGCCAGCCGCTCTTCTGGTTGACCTCGAAATAGCCCACACCCTCGTTGTTGCCGCGGTTGAAGTCCGCGCTGGCCGGAATACCGGCCTGCACCGCGGCCTGGGCAAAGGCATCGAGCACGTCCCAGCGCAGGCGCTGTTTCTCGATGCGCCATTCGCCGCCGGCGCCGTGCAGGTCGTCCGCGCCCTTGTGGTAATCCTCGTGCTGCTTGAACAGCGGCAGCACCTGGTCCCAGCGCCAGCTCTCGTCGCCTGTGATCTGCGCCCACTGGGCGTAGTCGCGCGACTGGCCGCGCATGTAGATCATGCCGTTGATGCTGGAGCAGCCGCCCAGGGTCTTGCCGCGGGGATAGCGCAGCGAACGACCGTTGAGACCGGCATCCGGCTCGGTCTGGTAGAGCCAGTCGGTGCGCGGGTTGCCGATGCAGTAGAGATAGCCCACCGGGATGTGGATCCAGTGGTAGTCGTCTTTCCGTCCCGCCTCGACCAGCAGCACACGCTTGCTCGCATCGGCGCTGAGCCGGTTGGCCAGCAGGCAGCCGGCGGTGCCGGCGCCGATGATGATGTAGTCGAAGGTCATATCGCTCATCGAGCTGTCTCCCAGACGTGAACCGCAGCGAGTGAGGGGTTTGATTCGCGGGCCACCGCGGAACCGGCTATGCCGGGCCGCTGGTGGCGTCCCCCCTCCGGGGGGAAGGCGGCCGCCAAGCCGACTCAGGGGGGCTTCTTACTTCGAAGTCGGCATCGCGAACTCGGCACCCTTGCCGATGCTCTCGGGCCAGCGCTGCATCACGCTCTTCTGCTTGGTGTAGAAGCGCACACCCTCTTCGCCGTAGGCGTGCATGTCGCCGAAGAGCGACTTCTTCCAGCCGCCGAAGCCGTGCCAGGCCATGGGCACGGGGATGGGCACGTTGATGCCCACCATGCCCACCTGGATGCGACGCGCGAACTCGCGCGCGGCGTGGCCGTCGCGCGTGTAGCAGGAGACGCCGTTGCCGAATTCGTGGTCGTTGATGAGCTTGACCGCGGTGGCGAAGTCCGGCACGCGCACGCAGGACAGCACGGGGCCGAAGATCTCTTCCTTGTAGATCTTCATCTCGGGCGTCACGTGGTCGAACAGCGTGCCGCCCAGCCAGAAGCCCTGGTCGCAGCCGGCACCGGCACTCGCGCCCTTGAAGCCGCGGCCATCGACCAGCAGCTGAGCGCCTTCCTTGGCGCCGTGTTCGATGTAGCCGCTGATGCGCTGGTGCGCGATGCGGGTGACGATGGGGCCCATCTCGGCGTCCAGCTCCATGCCGTTCTTGACCTTGAGCGCCTTCGTGCGCTCGATGAGCTTGGGCATGATCTTGTCGGCCACGTCGCCCACCAGCACCGCCACCGAGATCGCCATGCAGCGCTCGCCCGCCGAGCCGTAGGCCGCGCCGATCAGGCCGTCCACGGCCTGGTCCAGGTCGGCGTCGGGCATGACCACCATGTGGTTCTTGGCGCCGCCCAGGGCCTGCACGCGCTTGCCGTGGCGCGCACCGGTCTCGTAGATGTAGTTGGCGATGGGCGTGGAGCCCACGAAGCTCACGGCCTTCACGTCCGGGTGCTCGATCAGCGCGTCCACGGCTTCCTTGTCGCCCTGCACCACGTTGAACACGCCGTCGGGCAGGCCGGCCTTCTTGAGCAGCTCGGCCATGAGCAGCGCGGGGCTGGGGTCGATGGGGCTGGGCTTGAGCACGAAGGTGTTGCCGCAGGCGATGGCCACGGGGTACATCCACATGGGCACCATGACCGGGAAGTTGAAGGGCGTGATACCCGCCACCACGCCCAGGGGCTGGCGCATGGTCCAGTTGTCCATGCCGGTGGAGACCTGCTCGGTGTAGTCGCCCTTGAGCAGCTGCGGAATGCCGGTGGCGAATTCCAGGATCTCGATGCCGCGCGTCACCTCGCCCTGGGCGTCCGTGAAGACCTTGCCGTGCTCGGCCGTGATCAGGCG
>JAYNNS010000353.1:0-2971 GCA_038112835.1 Curvibacter sp.
CTCTTCCTTCTTCTCGGTCTTCACCGGCTCGGCTGCGGGTTGCGCACCGAACAGGCTCTTGAGCCAGCCCATGAAGCCAGGGCTGGCCGGCTGTGCGGCGGCAGCGCGTGCCGCCGGCCTGGCGGGCACGGCGGGCTCGGCCACCACCGGCTTGGGCGGAGCGACCGGGGCCGGCGCATCGGGCAGCACGCCCTTGATCACCGGGGTCTGCTTGTTGGTGGGCTCCTGCGAGCGGCGCGTCACGGCGGTCGGATCCTCGATCTCCTCGGCCATCTTGTAGCTGGCCTCGATGTTGTCCAGGCGCGGATCGTCGTGCTTGAGGCGCTCGAGCTTGTAGTTGGGCGTCTCGAGCGACTTGTTCGGGATCATCAGCACATTGAGGCGCTGCTTGAGCTCGATCTTGGTGATCTCGTTGCGCTTCTCGTTGAGCAGGAAGGAGGCCACGTCCACCGGCACCTGCACGCGCACGGCGGCGGTGTTGTCCTTCTGGGATTCCTCCTGGATGATGCGCAGGATCTGCAGCGCCGAGCTCTCGGTATCGCGGATGTGGCCGGAGCCACCGCAGCGCGGGCAGGGGCAGGAAGCGCCTTCGGCCAGCGCGGGGCGCAGGCGCTGGCGGCTCATTTCCATCAGGCCGAACTTGGAGATGGTGCCGAACTGCACGCGGGCGCGGTCCTGGCGCAGGGCGTCACGCAGGCGGTTCTCGACCTCGCGGCGGTTCTTGCTCTCCTCCATGTCGATGAAGTCGATCACGATCAGGCCACCCAGGTCGCGCAGGCGCATCTGGCGTGCCACCTCGTCGGCAGCCTCCAGGTTGGTGCGGGTGGCGGTCTCCTCGATGTCACCGCCCTTGATGGCGCGCGCCGAGTTGACGTCGATGGAGACCAGGGCTTCGGTGTGGTCGATCACGATGGCGCCGCCCGAGGGCAGGTTGACCGTGCGGGCATAGGCCGACTCGATCTGGTGCTCGATCTGGAAGCGGCTGAACAGCGGTGCGTTGTCGCGGTAGCGCTTCACGCGTGCGGCATGCTCGGGCATGACGTGGGCCATGAACTGCTGGGCCTGGTCGTACACATCGTCGGTGTCGATCAGGATGTCGCCGATGTCGGCGTTGAAGTAGTCGCGGATGGCGCGGATGACCAGGCTCGATTCCTGGTAGATCAGGAAGGCGCCCTTGCCGCCCTTGGCGGCGCCGTCGATGGCGCTCCAGAGCTTGAGCAGGTAGTTCAGGTCCCACTGCAGCTCGGGCGCGCTGCGGCCGATGCCGGCGGTGCGCGCGATGATGGACATGCCGTTGGGGTACTCGAGCTGGTCCAGCGCTTCCTTCAGTTCGGCGCGATCATCCCCCTCGATGCGGCGCGAGACGCCACCACCGCGCGGGTTGTTGGGCATGAGCACCACGTAGCGGCCGGCCAGGGAGATGAAGGTGGTCAGGGCTGCGCCCTTGTTGCCACGCTCTTCCTTTTCCACCTGGACCAGCAGCTCCTGGCCTTCCTTGATCACGTCCTGGATCTTGGCCTGGCTGACCGAGACGCCGGAGGCGAAATACTGGCGCGAGATTTCCTTGAAGGGCAGGAAGCCGTGGCGGTCCTCCCCGTAGTCGACGAAGCAGGCTTCCAGCGAGGGCTCGACGCGCGTGACGACGGCCTTGTAGATGTTGCCCTTGCGCTGCTCGCGCCCTTCGATCTCGATCTCGTAGTCGAGGAGTTTCTGTCCGTCGACGATGGCCAGGCGGCGTTCTTCGGCCTGCGTGGCGTTGATCAGCATCCGTTTCATGGGATGTTTTCCTTTGCATCAGTACACGTGCCCGTGACGGGCGCACGATGCCGGACTGACGCGTCGAAACGGAGGGAATTGCCGGAGAACCGCGGGCTCAGGGTGTGAGCCGCGGTGTAGGCGCGTGGATGAAGGCGAGGGGGGTCGGTTGTGCGGCGGCCACCAACTTGGCCACGCGGACGGCCCGCACTGCGGGCACGGACGGCCGATCCGTGCCGAGACACAGCACGCGTGCGCGCTGCAGGCACAGGAGGATCAGGCTCATCAACACAAACATTTCGCTTTGATCCGTCCGTCAGCCGCAAGGCTGGCAGACTGGGTATTCCGTTCGGTGTTTCTCTGCATCGGTCTTGGCCTGGTGCCCTGCAGGCCACGGCAAGCTCTGGCTTGCGGTCTGCATGCGGGATACCGGGCGGCATCGACCTGCCAGCGATGCCCGGGCGATGTGTGGACTAAACTCCAGACAAATCAACCACTTACGGCGCGTCGCTAGTG
Source organism: Curvibacter sp. (assembly GCA_038112835.1). Taxonomy (GTDB): domain Bacteria; phylum Pseudomonadota; class Gammaproteobacteria; order Burkholderiales; family Burkholderiaceae_C; genus Hylemonella. The sequence goes on from JAYNNS010000353.1 coordinate 2,272, forward strand.
AAAGACATTATAGGGGGCAAAACGCCTGCCGCCAGCCCACGTGTAGAAATCGTGACCGTCGACGAGGAATCGGCCGGCCAGCGCCTGGACAATTTCCTGCTGCGCCAGCTCAAGGGCGTGCCCAAGACCCATGTCTACCGCATCATCCGCAGCGGCGAAGTGAGGGTTAACAAAGGCCGGGCCTCAGCGGATACCCGGGTGAAGGCGGGCGACCAGGTGCGGGTGCCGCCGGTGCGCCTGTCGGAACGGGCGGCCGACAAGGCCGAGGCCATGGCGGCGCCCAACGCCCCGGCGCGCGAGTTCCCCGTGCTGTTCGAGGACGAGGCCGTGCTGGCCGTGGACAAGCCCGCGGGCACGGCCGTGCACGGTGGTTCGGGTGTGAGTTTCGGGGTCATCGAACAGTTGCGCATGGCGCGGCCGCAGGCCAGGTTCCTGGAGCTGGTGCACCGGCTGGACCGCGAGACCAGCGGCATCCTGCTGCTGGCCAAGAAGCGCAGCGCACTGAAACACCTGCAGGACCAGTTTCGCGAGCGCGAGACCGGCAAGACCTATCTGGCCCTGGTGGCCGGCGCCTGGCCGCTGAACAAGAAGGTGCTGGACAAGCCCCTGCACAAGTATCTGCTGGAGGACGGCGAGCGCCGCGTCCGGGTGGTGGGCCGGGACGACCCGGACGGCATGAAATCGGTCACCCTGGTCAAGG
>JAYNNS010000354.1:0-2960 GCA_038112835.1 Curvibacter sp.
GGTGCAGTCCGACCTGTGCCTGCGCGCGACGGCCACGGTGCAGGGCGAGGTGGCGGCCGATGCGGGCCTGGCCGCCATGCTCAATGTGCATGGCCAGGGGCGCTGTGCGGTCACGCTGGACCCGCAGGGTCGCCAGCCCGGGCAGCAGCCTTACCAGGGCGTGGTGCCGCTGTCGGATGCCGACGGCCAGGCCATGCAGAGCCTGGCCCAGGCCCTGCAGCTCTACATGCGCCAGAGCGAGCAGCTGGAGACCACGCTGGTGCTGGCGGCCGACGACCAGGTGGCGGCCGGCCTGCTGATCCAGCGCCTGCCCGTGCAGGGCGTGGCCAACCTCGCGGGGCAGAACCCGGCCGAGGCCGAGCTCTATGAAGCCGAGCAGTACGAGCACTACAACCGCATCGCCACGTTGGCGTCCAGTCTCAAGCGCGAGGAGTTGCTGACACTGGACGTGGAGACCATCCTGCGCCGCCTGTTCTGGGAGGAGAAGCTGCAGCGCTTCGAGCCCCAGGCGGGCGAGACCGGGCCGCGCTTTGCCTGCACCTGCAGCCGCGAGCGCGTGAGCGGCATGATCCGCGGTCTGGGCGAACTGGAGGCGCGTGAGATCCTGGCCGAGCGGGGCGTGATCCAGGTGGACTGCGAGTTCTGCGGCGCCGGCTACCGTTACGACGGCATCGACGTGACGCAGCTTTTCACGCAGGCGGGCGACCGGCCGCCTTCGAGTTCAGCAGTCCAGTAAAGAGCTGAAACTCGCATTCGGGATCGGCGCAGCGTTCGCAGGGCCCGGTCCAGCGCGGTGCCGGTCCGTCCTGGGGCTCGATGAGCCGCAGGGCGGCCCGCAGCCGCTCCCGCTCCTCTTTTCCGTAGACCACGCCGAAGGCCACGCCCATGGCTGCGAGCTGCGTGCGCAGGGCTGCGTCGGCACCCTGTTGCGAGCGTGTGACGCCTGGCCGGTCCAGGCCCATGAGCAGCACCCGGTCGTAGCGGCCGGTCTGCAGGGTGCCAGGGGAGGGGGCGTCGCTGACCTGCAGCGTGTCCAGGTGCAGGCCGAGGGCCTGTGCCAGCGCGGTCTTGCCGGTGCCCGGGGCGCCGAGGATGGCGATCCTCATGCGATGGTCACTTGGCGATCTGGACGTAGATCTCGTTGGGTTTGACCATGCCGAGCTCCAGCCGTGCCTTCTCTTCCACCATGTCCAGGCCTTCCTTCAGGTCCTGCACCTCGGCGGCCAGACGGTCGTTGGCCTGCTGGGCCTGGGCGTTCCTCTGGCGCTGCACGTCGAGCTCCGTGGCCAGGCTGGCCACCTTGGGCACGCTGCCCCGGCCAAACCACAGTTGCGCGTGGAGCACCACGAGCAGGGTGATGAGGATGGCCGGGACGATGCGTGCGCCCATATCGCTAACCTTTCACAGTCGTGTTCGAGATGCCCTCGAATGACCGCGGGACACCGCAGAACCGGCTTGGCCGGACTGCTGGTGTCGCCCCCGGGGGCTGAGGGCTGCGGCTCCAGACCTGCCTGCGCAGGCTTGGACAGCCCGAAGAGCCACGGCCTCTGGCCGTGAGCACAGGGAACGTAGCGACTCGGGGCTGCTTCACTTCAGGTTATAGAAGGCCGCGCGGCCGGGGTACTGGGCGATGTCGCCCAGGTCTTCCTCGATGCGCAGCAGCTGGTTGTACTTGGCCATGCGGTCCGAGCGGCTCAGCGAGCCGGTCTTGATCTGGCCGGCGTTGGTGCCCACGGCGATGTCGGCGATGGTGCTGTCCTCGGTCTCGCCCGAGCGGTGGCTGATCACGGCGGTGTAGCCGGCGCGCTTGGCCATCTCGATGGCGGCGAAGGTCTCGGTCAGCGTGCCGATCTGGTTGATCTTGATCAGGATGGAGTTGGCGATGTCCTTCTCGATGCCTTCCTTCAGGATCTTGGTGTTGGTGACGAAGAGGTCGTCGCCCACCAGCTGCACCTTGCCGCCCAGGCGCTCGGTCAGCAGCTTCCAGCCGTCCCAGTCGCCTTCGTGCATGCCGTCCTCGATGCTGATGATGGGGTACTTGTCGCACCAGCTGGCCAGCATGTCGGTCCACTCGGCGGCGCTCAGCACCAGGCCCTCGCCTTCGAGGTGGTACTTGCCGTCTTTGTAGAACTCGGAAGCGGCACAATCCAGGCCCAGGGCGATCTGCTCGCCGGCCGTGTAGCCGGCCTTGTCGATGGCTTCCAGGATGAGCTGGATGGCGGCCTCATGGCTGGCCACGCTGGGGGCGAAGCCGCCCTCGTCGCCGACGGAGGTGGGCATGCCCTTGTCGTGCAGGATCTTCTTGAGCGCGTGGAAGACCTCGGCGCCGTAGCGCAGGGCCTCGCGGAAAGTGGGGGCACCGATCGGCAGGATCATGAATTCCTGCAGGTCCAGGTTGTTGTTGGCGTGCGCACCGCCGTTGATGACGTTCATCATGGGCACGGGCATCTGCACGGCGCCCATGCCGCCGAAGTAGCGGTACAGGGGCAGGCCGGCTTCCTCGGCGGCGGCGCGGGCCACGGCCATGGAGACGGCCAGCATGGCGTTGGCGCCCAGGCGGCTCTTGTTCTCGGTGCCGTCCAGGTCGATCAGGGTCTTGTCCAGGAAGGCCTGCTCGGAGGCGTCCAGGCCCAGCACGGCCTCGCTGATCTCGGTGTTGATGTGCTCGACGGCCTTGAGCACGCCCTTGCCCAGGTAGCGGCCCTTGTCGCCGTCGCGCAGCTCGATGGCTTCACGCGAACCGGTGGAGGCGCCCGAGGGCACGGCCGCGCGGCCCATGGTGCCGGACTCCAGCAGCACGTCGCATTCGACGGTGGGGTTGCCGCGGCTGTCCAGGACTTCGCGGCCGACGCTATCAACGATTGCGCTCATCACTTACCTTTCTGGTTCAAACAATCTCTTTCAACTCCCTCCCCTCGAGGGGAGGGGTGGGGGGCGTTCTATACCCACCAGGAAGGTGA
>JAYNNS010000355.1:0-2289 GCA_038112835.1 Curvibacter sp.
CCTGCAACACGGGCACGGCACGCGGCGCCAGTGCGCCAGCCTCCCGGGGCGACTGGATCAGGACCGACGCGGGGCTGCCGCCCACCCAGGCTGCAGCCCGGCGCAGCACCGCCGCGTCACCCACGACGAAGCAGCCGCGCAGGTCTTCGGGCGCATCGCGAAAGGCCTTGAGGATGATCTCCGGGCCGATGCCCGCTGCATCGCCCAGGGTGATGCCCTGCGGCTACATGGGGGGTGGTCTATCTGGTTTACCTCGGCCGCATGTCCCAGCCGGGCCGCCACTTGCGGGGCGACGGCCGGCGCGCCGTAGCGCTCGCTGGCATGGTGACCGCAGGCGATGTAGGCCACGCCACACTCGCGGGCGTAGTGCGCCTGGGGCTCGGAGATCTCGCCGGTCAGGTAGGCCTGGGCCCCGGCCGCGATGGCCGCCTCGAAATAACCCTGCGCGCCACCTGTGCACCACGCGATCTTTCCGATAGAACCTGTCGAGCCATCCACGAGCGTCACGTGCCGGCCCAGGGCCTGCTCCACCTGCCGGGCCAGGGCGCTGGCGTCGGCAAAGGCCGTGCCGTCACTGCGCCCCCCCAGGAAGCCCAGGTCCTGCTCGCCGAAACGCGCATCCGCCTGCAGGCCCAGGCGTGCGCCGAGCTGCGCGTTGTTGCCGAGCTCGGGATGCGCGTCCAGCGGCAGGTGGTAGGCGTACAGATTGATGTCGTGCGCCAGCAGCAGGGCCAGGCGCTGCTTCATCCAGCCCGTCACGCGCCCGTCCTGCCCACGCCAGAACAGGCCGTGGTGCACGAAGAGGGCGTCGGCCCGGGCCGCAATGGCTGCCTCGATCAGCGCGCGGCTGGCCGTGACACCCGAGACCATCTTGCGCACCTCGGCTCGGCCTTCGACCTGCAGGCCGTTGGGGCCGTAATCGCGGAAGCGTTCGGGTTGCAACAGGGCGTCGAAAGCCTGCAGGAGCTCGGTGCGGTCGGTCATGGGCTGGATTGTCGATCAGTTTGCCCAGGGCGCTGCGGCTCCAGGCTGCAGTCGCAGCCCCGGCCCGCGGCGATCCATCGGCCCGCCAGACGGCGCAGCAGGGGCAGGAACAGGGGGCCCAGCCAGCGCCCGGAGCGGGCCGGCAAGGCCGCCTGCAGTACCTCGGCCGGCGCCGTCAGGGCGCCGCAGCGGTACAGGGCTGCGCCTTCTTCCCAGCGCAGCGCCGAGCAGGCACCGCGCCGGCGGCGCGACAGCAGCTGCCCCAGGGGACAGGGCTCGACCAGGCAGCAGACCCCGCACCCGTTGCAAGGCTGCCCCTGGGCGGGCTTGGACGGGGCTGCCGGCTGGATATGGATGATCTGCTGGGGCATGATGTGGGGTTTGCCCCCACACTCTACAATTTCCCGCATGAAACGCTACTGGCTGCTGTTCTCGCAGGCCGTCACTGTCCTCCTCGCGGCTTATTTCGTCGTGGCCACGCTCAAGCCCTCCTGGGTCATGCAGTCCGGCGAGACGCCCACCGTCGCCCTGTTCCAGGCTCCCTCCGAGCGCCCCGCCGGCGCGACGCCCGGCAGTTTCCGGCTCGCGGCACAGAAGGCCTCGGCCGCGGTCATCAGCATCAACACCAGCAAGGCTGCGCGCCGCAACCCGCACAGCAACGACCCCTGGTTCCGCTTCTTCTTCGGCGACCAGGACAACGAGCCCCAGGTGGGCCTGGGCAGCGGCGTGATTGTCAGCCCCAGCGGCTACATCCTGACCAACAACCATGTGATCGAGGGTGCCGACGAGATCGAGGTCATCCTCAATGACAGCCGCCGCAGCCGCGCACGCGTCATCGGCACCGATCCGGACAGCGACCTGGCCGTGCTCAAGATCGAGCTCGACAAGCTGCCCGTCATCGTGCTGGGCGATTCGGACAGCCTGCAGGTGGGCGACCCGGTGCTGGCCATCGGCAACCCCTTCGGCGTCGGCCAGACCGTGACCAGCGGCATCGTCAGCGCGCTCGGGCGCAACCAGCTGGGCATCAACACCTTCGAGAACTTCATCCAGACCGACGCGGCGATCAACCCCGGCAACTCGGGCGGCGCGCTGGTCGATGTGAACGGCAACCTCATGGGCATCAATACCGCGATCTACAGCCGCACAGGCGCCTCGAACGGCATTGGCTTCGCGGTGCCTGCCAATATGGTCAAATCGGTCCTGCGGGCCGCGCTCAATGAGGGACAACTGGTGCGTCCATGGCTTGGTGTTAACGGCCAGAGCGTGACCGGCGATCTCGCTGCGAGCTTGGGCCTTGACCGCGCC
>JAYNNS010000355.1:2299-2946 GCA_038112835.1 Curvibacter sp.
CCCGGCAACTCGGGGGGGGCGCTCGTGGACATCCACGGCAACCTGCTGGGCATCAACACGGCCATCTACTCGCGCTCCGGCGGCAATATGGGCATCGGCTTCGCCATCCCCGTCGGCACGGCGCAGCAGGTGCTCGAAAGCATCGTCAAGGAAGGCCAGGTGACGCGCGGCTGGATCGGGGTGGAGCCCAGCGACCTCACGCCCGAGCTGGCCGAGACCTTCGGCGTCAAAAGCGCCGAGGGCGTGATCATCACCGGTGTGCTGCAGAACGGACCCGCCGCCCAGGCCGGCATTCGGCCGGGGGATGTGATCACCCGGGTGGGCAACCAGCCGGTGCAGAACGTCTCGGATCTGCTGACCCGGGTGGCGGCGCTCAAGCCGGGCCAGGCGGTGAATTTCGCCGTGCGCCGGCAGGACCGCACGCTGGACGTCAGCATCACGCCCGGGGTACGGCCCAAACCGCGTCGGGTCCAGCAATAAGGCCGCCAGCCAGAGGCCGGGACGTCAGCTGTTGCTGTCGACCGGCTCGGCGTCGGGGGCGCGGGTGTGCTTGATGAAGAGCTGTGCCGCCCAGATGCCGACCTCGTAGAGCAGGCACATGGGAATCGCCAGCGCCAGCTGCGACACGACGTCGGGCGGGGTGACGA
>JAYNNS010000356.1:0-2540 GCA_038112835.1 Curvibacter sp.
TGCAACTGTTCATCCGACTCGCTGACTCGACGGGCAACCAGTTTCTGCTGGCCACGCACTCGCCAACCTTTGTCTCGCCTGAGTCGATCCAGTACGTGTCGCGGGTGTTCAGTCGCGAACAAAAGAGCCATATTCTTCGATTGAATACAACAGCACTCCCCGAGGCAAAGCATCTTCTTAACATTGTTAATAGCCAAAACAACGAACGACTCTTTTTTGCTGACGAGGTCGTACTCGTAGAGGGTCTTTCGGATCGCATATTTTTTGAGGCGGTACTTGATCGCTTCGGTCGATCTGCATCGTCTAGATCGATTTTGGAAGTCATCAGCGTCGGCGGTAAAGGTTTCTTTGCCGCCTATGCACGGGTGCTTGACGCGTGCCAAATTAAATACTCTGTCATTGCTGATCTCGACTACGTTGAGCAGGTCGGATCGCCAGAGCTCAAGGCGCTTTTTAAGGTGGATTCCCGTGAAGTGAAGGTGGACGTGATAGACAACGTCAAGAGCCTAGACGGTGACGCTCTAGTCGAGGCAATTGAAGCCGCATTGCGAACCGGTTCGTGGGAGAACGCAATAAGCGTTTGGGAGTACATCAAGTCACGTCGTCGACAGCTTCGTACTGATCTTAGCGACGTAGAGAGGGCTTCGTTGGACTCTTTCATAGAGTCGAAACGGGTCGAGCGTATATACATTCTTAGCCGAGGCCCACTTGAGACCTATCTGCCGTCGGGCCATGGCTCGAAGGATCTTGACAAGCTCATCCGATTGATCGCGACGAGCGATTTTTGGACGTTGTTGCCTGTGAAGGGCCAGGGTGAATTGGAAATCGTTGCTCGAAGCCTTCTGTCGAGTATGAGTGGTGGAGGTCTCAACGCTATACCGAGTGGGAGCGCTATAGCAGGATCTCCAAGTAAGTAGTTTCTTGGATGGCAACAGTCGTTGATGAGGAGCTATCGCTCAACAAAAAGCCCGCTGACGCGGGCTTTTTGTTAGGAAACACAAGACTCAGGCAGCAGCCTTCACCTGCGCCTGATTGGCTGCAGTGGCCGTGTGCGCTTTGATGTCGCGCTCGGCAGCCGCCAGGGCCTGGGCCTTGGGGGCGTCGCCCATGGCCACGCCTTCGGCGCGCACGAAGCGCACGTCGGTGATGCCGAAGAAGCCGAAGACGGTCTGCAGATAGCTTTCCTGGTGTTCCAGGGCACGGCCGGCGTCGCTGGTGGAGTAGATGCCGCCGCGTGTGGAGGCCACGATCACGGTCTTGCCCCCGGCCAGGCCTTGCGGGCCCTTCTCGGTGTACTTGAAGGTGCGGCCGACTTGCGCGACACGGTCAATCCAGGCCTTGAGCTGGCTCGGGATGCTGAAGTTGTAGAGCGGGGCGCCCACGACGATGACGTCAGCAGCCAGGAACTGGCTCACCAGCGCCTCGGACAGGGTGTTTTCGCGGCGTTGCACCTCGGTGGCGTTGTCCGAGGGGGCGCGGAAGCCCAGGGAGTTGCCGTCCAGGTGGGACGGGGCGTCCACAGCCAGGTCGAGGTACTCGACGGTGGTGCCGGGGTGGGTGGCTTGCCATTCGGCAACGGTACGGGCGGTCAGGGCACGCGAGACGGAGTTCGCGCCCAGGACGCTGGAGTCGATATGCAGCAGTTTCATGATCAGAACCTTTCTGGACGCCGGGGTTGATGGGTGGCGTTGGAAGAATTGTGGGTTTTGATCGAATGTTTGATAAGTCAGGCAGATTGCGATAGATTGTCCTAAATATGGAACGATTGGCGAGGTCAAAATGGCTGCAATGGATCTGAAAACCGATCTAAACGACATGCTCTATTTCACCGAGGTGGTGGAGCGGGGCGGTTTTGCGGCGGCCGGCCGGGCGCTGGACATCCCCAAGTCCCGCCTCTCGCGCCGCGTGGCTGAGCTTGAAGAGCAGCTGGGCGTGCGCCTGCTGCAGCGCACCACACGCAAGCTGGCCCTGACCGAGGTGGGCGAGCAGTATTTGCGGCACTGCCTGGCCATGCGTGAGGCGGCGCAGGCCGCGGCCCAGGTGGCGGCCCAGGTGCAGACCGAGCCGCGCGGCACCATCCGTGTGAGCTGCCCGGTGACCCTGGCGCAGACCAGCGTGGCCGTGCTGGTGCCGCTGTTCATGCAGGCCTACCCGGAGGTGCGCGTGGAGATGCTGGTCACCAACCGGGTGATCGATCTGGTGGAAGAGGGCATCGACGTGGCCCTGCGCGTGCGCCCCACGCTGGAGGCCAGCGGCAGCCTGGTCATCAAGCAGCTGGGTCAGACGCGCACCATCCTCGTGGCCAGCCCCGAGCTGCTGGCGCGCCAGCCCGCGCCCAAGGCGCCGGAGGATCTGGCCCGGCTGGATTCCGTGGCCATGTCGGTCAGCGACGGCCGATCGAGCTGGCGCCTGCTGGGCCCCGAGGGGGCCGAATTCATGCATGTGCACCGGCCGCGTTATGTGGCCGACGAACTGCTGACCCTCAAGTTGGCGGTGCTCATGGGCATGGGCATTTGCATCCTGCCTGATTACATGTGCCG
>JAYNNS010000356.1:2550-2938 GCA_038112835.1 Curvibacter sp.
TGCAGGCCGACCCGGAGGTGCGCGTGGAGATGCTTGTGACCAACCGCGTGATCGATCGGGTGGAGGAGGGCATCGACGTGGCCCTGCGCGTGCGCCCCACGCTGGAGGCCAGTGGCAGCCTGGTGATCAAGCAATTGGGAGAGACGCGCACCATCCTCGTGGCCAGTCCCGAGCTGCTGGCGCGCCAGCCCGCGCCGAAGACGCCCGAAGACCTGGCCCGTCTGGACAGTGTGGCCATGTCGGTGTCCGACGGACGCACGAGCTGGCGCCTGCTGGGACCCGACGGCGCCGAATATGTGCACGTGCATCGCCCACGCGCTGTGGCCGACGACCTGCTGACGCTCAAGTATGCGGTGGTCATGGGCACAGGCATCTGTGTGCTGCCCGA
>JAYNNS010000357.1:0-2935 GCA_038112835.1 Curvibacter sp.
GCGTGGTGGAAATCGGCCACGCCCAGCTGGCGCATGACCATCACGTTGGTGGCATCGGCCTGGACCACATGCGTGAGCCGGTCGGCCCAGGCCTGCACGGGCTCGGCGTCGCGGTCGATGCCCATGACGTCGTGCCCCATGCTCATCAGGGACTGCGCGACCGCGCCGCCGAAACGGCCCAGCCCGATGACCACCACCGAATCGCTGGCGGCGAACGAGAAATGCTCAGTGAACAATTTACCCAACAATTGGATGCTCCTCCGGATAACGCCAGGGCATGCGATGCTCGCCCAGTGCGAGCGACGTGGCCAAGGTGATGGTGCCGACCCGCCCCACATACATGAGCAGGATCAGCATGAGCTGCCCCACCGGCGGCAGGTCGGCGGTGATGCCGGTGGACAGGCCCACGGTGGCGAAGGCCGAGATGACCTCGAAGATCACCTGGTCGGTGGGGAAGTCCGTGGTCCTCAGGATGACCAGGGAGCCCAGGACCACCAGGGCACTGCCCAGGACCAGCACCGTGATGGCCTGGCGCTGCGCCGGCAGGCAGACGCGCCGCCCGAAGGCTTCGCTGTCCGGCCGGCCGCGTATCTCGGCCACCACCAGCAGCAGCAGGATGGCCGCGGTGGTGATCTTGACGCCGCCGGCCGTGCCCGCACTGCCGCCCCCGATGAACATCAGCAGGTAGTGCAGGGCCCAGCTTTCGTGCGTGAGGGCGCCGATGTCCACGGCATTGAAGCCGGCCGTGCGGGCCGAGGCGGAGGCGAACCAGGCATTGAGCACCTTGTCCCCGATGCCCAGCGGGCCCAGCGTGCGGGGATTGCTCCATTCGAAGAGCAGCAGGCACACGCTGCCGCCCAGCAGCAGCACGGCGCTGCCGACCAAGGTCAGCTTGGTGTGGAGCGACCAGTGCCGCGGATCGCGCCAGCGGGCCCGCAGGTCCTGCAGGACCGGAAAGCCGATGCCGCCGATCACGATCCCGAGCGTGACGGGCAGCAGGATCCAGCCATCGCGGTGGAAGCGCATCAGGCTGTCGCCGTGGAGCGAGAAGCCGGCGTTGTTGAAGGCCGAGACGGCGTGGAACAGTCCGCTCCAGAGCGCCTCGCCAGGCGGCAGGGCGTGGGCCAGGTGCAGCCGCGTGGCCAGCACGACGGTCAGCAGCAGCTCGCAGGCCACGGTGACCCTGAGCACCACCTTCGCCACCCCGCTCACATCGCCCAGACCGATCGAGTGCGTCTCGGCCTGGGTGAGCATGCGGGTCCGGAGCCGCAGCGAGCGGTTGACCATCAGGCCCAGCAGGGCCGCCGCCGTCATCAGGCCGAAGCCGCCCAGCTGAAACAGGCCCATGACCACGACCTGGCCGAAGGGCGACCAGTAGCTTCCCGTGTCCACCACGACCAGCCCGGTCACGCAGACGGCGGAGACCGCGGTGAACAGGGCGGTGAGCCAGGGCGCCGATTCCGCGCCGGCGTGCGACACCGGGAGCATGAGCAGGAAGGTTCCCGTGCCGATCAGGGCCAGAAAGAGCAGGGCCACGGTTCGGCTGGGATGGGTCAGGGAGCGGCGCATGGGCTGGAGCGGGAATCTCTGGCCCGCCATTGTTCGGCCCGGCGTGCGCCCTGTCATGGGCCCGCCGCAGTCTTTATGCATTCTTGATGCCTGGAGCCGCCGTCTTGTCGGCGATTTGATGGCCTGTTGCTGGTGTCCAACGTCGCGGGCCGGGCGCTTCATTAAGATTTGCCGTGTGGCGACCAAGGCAACAGGACTGAAGCACCCGAACATCGGCGACGGCACGCGGGGCCCGTGGCGCGGCTACGCCGGTGCGATCCTGACCTGCCTGGTCGCCCTGCTGATGGCCGTGCCCCTGTCCGAGGTGCTGGACATCGCCAGCCTGGTCCTGGTGTTCATGCTGGCCGTCGTGCTCTCGGGGGCCTGGTTCGGGCGGGGGCCCGCGCTGCTGGCGGCGGGGCTGGCCGTGCTGCTGTTCAACATCGTCTTCGTGCCGCCGCGCTTTTCGCTGGCCGTGGCCGACGACCGCCTGTTCTTCACCCTGGCGGTGATGCTGCTCGTGGGGCTGATCGTCGGCCACCTGACGGCTTCCCTGCGCGCGCAGGCCCGGGCCGCGGCCGAGGGCGAAAGCCTGGTTCGCAGCCTCTATGAAATCTCGCGCGAGCTCGGCAATGCGCTGTCGGTGCAGCAGATCGACGAGATCGCGCGCCGCTTCTTCCGGCGCCAGCTCAGGGCTTCGGTCACCCTCTGGATCCGGCACCTGGCGGCCGGGCGGGTCTCCTCGGAGGAGATCCCGGCGGCGATGGACGAAATGGCCAGGCGCATCATGTCGAGCGACCCGGCCGACGCGGTGCCGGACGCCGCGTGGCCGGACGAGACCGGCCTGATGGTCCCCTTGCGCGGCACCATGGCGATCCGCGGGGTCATGGCGCTGCGCCGCGAGGCGGGGCCGGGCTGGCGCGAGGACGAGCGCCACCTGGTCGATGCCTGCGCGGCCCTGATCGGCAGCGCCCTGGAGCGCATCCACTACATCGACGTGGCCCGCGAAAGCGCGGTCGAGATCGAGGGGGAGCGGCTGCGCAACGCGCTGCTGTCCGCCATTTCGCACGATCTGCGCACGCCGCTGTCCTCCCTGGTGGGGCTGGCCGATACCCTGTCATTGACAAGGCCTGCCCTGACCGCGCAGCAGGCCGAGGTCGCCCAGTCCATCACGCACGCGGCCCGGCGCATGAGCGCTATGGTGAACAACCTGCTGGACATGGCGCGCATGGAGTCCGGCCCGGTGCAGCTTCACCGCGAGTGGCTGCCGGTCGAGGAACTGATCGGATCGGCGCTGACCGCCGCCGGGGACGTCCTGGCCCGGCACCGGGTCGTGACCGACGTGCCCGAGGACATGCCCCTGCTGCAGCTGGACCCGGTCCTGATG
>JAYNNS010000358.1:0-2915 GCA_038112835.1 Curvibacter sp.
GGCAAGCTCTGGTTCAAGGGCGAGGAGTCGGGCCATGTGCAGACCGTGCACGAGATCCGGCTCGATTGCGACAATGACGTGGTCCTGCTCACGGTGACCCAGCTGGGCCACACGCCCGGTATCGCCTGCCACACCGGCCGCCACAGCTGCTTCTTCAGCGTGCTGCGCGACGGCGTGTGGACGGCGGTGGACCCGGTGCTCAAGAACCCCGAAACCATCTACAAGTGAAGACCATGGCCGAGCCTGTGAATTCCGCCGATGCCCTGGCCCGCCTGGCGGCCGTGATCGAAAGCCGCCTGCCCGCGCGCGGCGGCGACCCCGAGAAAAGCTATGTCGCCCGCCTGCTGCACAAGGGCCCCGACGCCTTCCTCAAGAAGGTGGGCGAGGAGGCGACCGAGGTCGTGATGGCCGCCAAGGACGCCGACCACGGCGGCGACCGCAGCAAGATCGTGGGCGAAGTGGCCGACCTGTGGTTCCACACCCTGATCACCCTGGCGCACTACGGCCTCAAGCCGGCCGACGTGATCGCCGAGCTGGAACGCCGCGAAGGCACCAGCGGCATCGAGGAAAAGGCCTTGCGCAAGGCGCTGGCGCGCGAGGGCGGCGCATCGTGACCCTGGATCAGGACGAGCGCTTGCACAGTCTGACGGTCTGGGGCACGGTCAGCTATGTGCTGCACCTGATCGTGGCCGTGGCGGCGCTGATCCCCGGTGGCCAGGTGAGTCCCTTGCTGCTGATCGTGGCGCTCATCATCGACGCCATCCAGCGCCCGGCCGCCGCCGGCACCTGGCAGGCCTCGCATTTCCGCTGGCGCATCCGCACGGTGCTGATCGCGGCTGCGCTTTATCTCGTGACCGCCCCCCTGTGGTTCCTTTTCGTGCTGCCGGGCTGGCTGGCCTGGCTGTGTATTTCGGTCTGGTTCCTCTACCGCATCGTGCGCGGCATGGCGGCCATGAACCAGCGTCAGCCCATGGAGTTTGCGCAATGACGGATGTGACACACAGCGACCCGAACTGCATCTTCTGCAAGATCGCGGCCGGGCAGATCCCCTCGAAGAAGGTCTACGAGGACGAGCAGGTCTACGCTTTCCACGACATCCATCCCTGGGCGCCGGTGCATTTCCTGCTGATTCCCAAGCGACACATCCCGTCCATGGCCCAGGTGGGGCCGGAACATGCGGGCCTGCTGGGCCACCTGATGGCCCTGGCCCCCAGGCTGGCGGCCCAGGAGGGCTGCCGGCCCTACCCGGAGGGGGGATTTCGCATCGTCTGCAACACGGGTGGGGATGGCGGCCAGGAGGTGCACCACTTGCACATCCACGTGATCGGCGGCCCGCGCCCCTGGCTCAAGGGCTGAATTTCCAGTCCCGCCAGCCGGGTGGCGGCGCGGGGATTAAAATCCTGCATTCCTTAGGAGAGAAACATGGGTACCTTTTCCATCTGGCACTGGCTGATCGTGCTGCTGATCGTCGTCATGGTGTTCGGCACCAAGAAGCTCAAGAACCTGGGCAGCGACCTGGGTGGCGCCGTCAAGGGCTTCAAGGACGGCATGAAGGACGGTTCTTCCGGCGAGGACAAGCCGGCTGCCCCCCAGCAGGTGACCAATGCGGCAGCCGCACCGGCGGCCGACAAGAACACCATTGACGTCGAAGCCAAGCCCAAGTCCTGACCGGTCCTGACTGCCCGGCATGATCGATCTCGGCCTTTCGAAGATGGCGCTCATCGGCGCGGTGGCGTTGATCGTCATCGGGCCGGAGAAGCTGCCGCGCGTGGCGCGCACCATCGGCACCCTGCTGGGCAAGGCCCAGCGCTACGTCTCCGACGTCAAGGCCGAGGTCAACCGCTCCATGGAGCTCGAAGAGCTCAAGAAGATGAAGAGCACGGTCGAGAGTGCGGCGCAGTCGGTCGAGAGCTCGATCCAGAGCACGACCTCGGATTTCGAGAAGGAGTGGTCCAGCGCCACCTCGGGGCTGGACACGGCGACGGATCTCTCGTCCAGCCTCACGACCTTCCCCGAGTACAAGCATCCCGGCAAGAACTGGCGCCTCAAGCGCGGCGCCACGCCGGCCTGGTACAAGGCCCGCCAGGGCGTGCGGACCCGGGCCCTGTCCGGAGCGGCCCGCGTGGCCCGCTACCGTCCCCGTACGCCGAACTGAGCCGGTCCTCCCACCCGCAGCAGCCCAGGCCCCGGTGGCCGGACTAGAACCCGAAACGCATGGCAGATCCCCAATCCCAAGACGACGAGCTGGCCGGCACCGAGCAGCCCTTCGTCCAGCACCTGATCGAGCTGCGCGACCGTCTGCTCAAGTCCATCATCGCCATGGCAGTCGCCACGGCCCTGCTGGCCCTCTATCCCGGTCCCGGCGCGCTCTACGACCTGCTGGCCGCGCCCCTGGTGGCCCACCTGCCCAAGGGCGCCACGCTGATCGCCACCTCGGTGATCTCCCCCTTCATGGTGCCGCTCAAGATCATGCTCATGGCGGCCTTCATGCTGGCCCTGCCCGTGCTGCTCTACCAGGTCTGGGCCTTCGTGGCGCCCGGCCTGTACAGCCATGAGAAGAAGCTCGTGCTGCCGCTGGTGGTGTCGAGCACCCTGCTGTTCTTCGTCGGCGTGGCCTTCTGCTATTTCTTCGTCTTCGGTCAGGTCTTCGCCTTCATCCAGAGTTTCGCACCCAAGAGCATCACGGCCGCGCCGGACATCGAGGCCTACCTGAGCTTCGTGCTGACCATGTTCATCGCCTTCGGCCTGGCTTTCGAGGTGCCCATTGTGGTCATCGTGCTGGCGCGCATGGGCATCGTGAGTGTGCAGAAGCTCAAGGATTTCCGGGGCTATTTCGTCGTGCTGGCCTTCATCATCGCGGCCATCGTGACGCCGCCGGATGTGGTGTCCCAACTGGCATTGGCGCTCCCTATGTG
>JAYNNS010000359.1:0-2910 GCA_038112835.1 Curvibacter sp.
CCCCACCCTCGCATTCAGGAATTGCCAGTGCCGGCGTCCAGTAGCCGGCACGCCAACATTCGTTGTAACCGTTGCGCACCACCTGACCACGGCTGTCCACCCAGTAGCCGATTGTGCTCGGGATCTGGGCCATGACGGTGCCGGCGCCCAGCAGCGCCAGGCAAGCAGCACACCAGCTGATTTTGCGATGACTCATGAAGCGACTCCTGGAAGTAATGGCCACACGGGGCCGGGCGCTTTCATTCTAGGAAGAGGGGCTCCGGTGCGCACGGCCACTTTGCAACAGGGCGTACCGATATTCTCAAGTTGCGACAGTCGGTCCTAGGCAGCCAGGCCCGCGGCGCGCTGTGCGCGCAGCGGTGCCATCTGCGTCAGCAACTCCAGGATGTGGCGCACCTTGACCGGCTTGTGCACGAAACGCTGCACCGCCAGCGCCTGGATGATCTCGGCACGGCGGCGATCCGGGTCATAGCCCAGGAGCACCACCGGGCTGTCGTGCGCCGACAGCAGCGCTCCCGTGCGCAGCTGCTGCACCAGCCCCAGGGCCTGGTCACCGCCTTCGTCCAGGGCCAGGATGAGCCCGTCATAGCGGCGCTGGCGCACCAGGGCCTGCGCGTTCTCGTAGCGGCTGGTCTCGTCGATCTCCGCCACAAACAGCGCGCGCGCCGCCGTCACCACGGTGCGGCGCAGGAGATAGTCGGGTTCCACCAGCAGGATGTTGCGCGGCTCAGTCACGGGCCTCCTCCCCGTGCTGATGCGCCAGAAGCTCCTCCACGCAAAGGTCACGCAAGGTGCCCAGGATGGCGAGGTCCAGCTCGTCGAAGCGACGCGGCTCGGGGCCATAGACACAGAGCGTGCCCACCGCATGCCCCGAGGGCAGCACCAGGGGTGCGCCCGCGTAGAAGATGATGGGATTGTCCGCCAGCACCCAGGGGTTGTCATGGAAGCGCTCGTCACGCCGCGCATCCTCCACGACCAGGAAATCGCGGCGGGCCACGGCATGGCCGCAGAAGGAGGTGGCGCGCTCGGTTTCGCAGACACCCACGCCCACGCGGGCCTTGAACCACTGGCGATCGGTATCCACCAGGGTGATCGTGGCGCGCGGCAGGTCGAACTCGCGCGTGGCGAACTCGACGATACGGTCGAAACGTTCCTCGGGCGGCGTGTCCAGGATGAGCAGCTGGCGCAGTGCAGCCAGGCGCTCGGCGTCATCGGCGGGGATGGGGGCGGGGATCATGGAGCCGCATTGTCGACGATCCTCGGTACGGGCAACAAGCCGGTGCGCGCGGGGCCCGGCCCGATCACGGTGGACCGCCGCGCCGCCCTCAGGGCAGCCGCTCCTGCAGACAACGCCACAGCGGCAGGGGGCCATGGATGCGGTAGGAGCCGGCGGTGCCGTCACCTACATAGAAATAGGCCAGGCGGCCCTGCTCCTTCACATGGAGCTGATAGGCGCGGCCGTCCCGCACGGCACTGTTGGGCGGAAACTCCACGGCATAGAGCGTGCGGCCACCTTCCTGCGTGGCCCCGGCCCTGAGCTCGGGGGCGGCCTGGCGCAGCCGGGCCATGCAGGGATCGCTGAAGAAGCTTTGCTGGAGGTGTTGCTGCTCTTTGGCCATCCGGGCCGGTGTGGCGGGCGGCGGTGGCGGCGACTTGTCCGGGACCGCGCAAGCCACCAGCAGCAGCAAGCCCAGCACGACGATGACAGACCGGCACGGTGTGGTCACTCAGTTCTCCCGGATGGCGATCAGTCGTCGCATTATCGGCCGGCCTTGCGGCGGGCGGCTAGCAAGGCAGGCGGTATACCCATACCGGCTGGCCCTGTGCGCCGTCCAGCCGGGCCAGCGGCACGAGCCCCGGCACCTCGAACGCCAGACTCACGAGCCAGGCCCCGGGCGACAGCTCCGCCCTCGCCTTCGCGATCGCCCGCGGCATGCTCTCGGGACGCTGGAACAGATAGACCAGGGCATAGCCGGACCAGTCGGCCTGCCAGAGGTCGCCGCGCACCACGTGAGCCCAGGGACAGCGCCGCGCGCACAGCCAGGCCAGCGGCCGGCTCCACTCGATGCCGTGCAGCGCGGCCAGCGGATAGGCTTGGCGCAAGGCCTCCAGCCCGTGGCCCAGGCCGCAGCCGGCGTCGAGCACCTTGGCCCCCGGCTGCAGCGCTGCCACGCCTGGCAAGTCGTGCAGCGCCTCGGGTGGCGTGGGAAACAGCGGTGCGTCGCGCCAGGCGTTCAAGGGATAGATCAGCGCGAGCAAGGCCAGCGGCAGCAGCCAGCCCCAGGGCGGGATGGACAGGCCGCCCATGAGCAGCAGGGACAGCGGGTAGCCGAGACCGATGAAGAGCCGGCGCCACCAGCTCCGGCCCAGCAGGCTCAGCAGCACGCCCAGCAGGGTGGATGCCGCCAGGGCGTCCGTGACAGTCAAGCCGGCGCGCAGCAGCAGCGAGAGCGCGAGCCAGCACAACCCCCAGCTCAGCAAGGCCGGCAGGGGCCAGGGCAGGCGCCGAAGGAGATTCATGACGCCTGCCGGTGCCGGGCTCAATGGCTGCCCGTGCGACGCAGCCGGTCGATCAGGCCGTTGAGTTCGTCGAGCGAGCCGAACTGGATGCTGAGCTCGCCCATCTCCTCCACGCGGCCGTGGCGCTTGACGCGCTTCTTCACGCGCACCTCGACCTCGGCCGTCAGCAGATCGGACAGCTCTTCTTCCACGCGCTTGATGTCGCGTGACTTTTCCTTGCCCGGTTTCTGCGGGGCCAGCGTGAATTCCGCCCCGAGCTTCTTGACCAGGCTCTCGGCCTCGCGCACCGACATCTTCCTGGCCGTGATCTGGTTGGCCGCGGTGATCTGGGTCGCACGGTCCAGTGCCAGCAGCGCACGCGCGTGGCCCATGTCGATATCGCCGGCCATG
>JAYNNS010000360.1:0-2892 GCA_038112835.1 Curvibacter sp.
ACGCCGCCGACGCCTCGCTGGCCACCCTGGGCGCAGCCACGCTCCAGGCCGACACCGAAGGCGTGGCCGCGCTGCCGCTGGCGCGCGTGCACCCGGGCGCCACGCTGCCGCTGATCGCCGGGCTGAACCCGGCCTGGGTGGGGCGCATGGCCACGCTGCGCGCCGCCGCCGTGCAGCCCCTGCTGGGCGAACGCGCCCTGCTGACCGAAGCCGACTGGCACGCGCTCAAGCAGGCGCTCGCACCCTATGCCGCCTGGCTGACCGCCCGGCCCGATGCCGCCGCCGAGGGCGAGGGCATCCGCCAGCTGGAGAAGCTCGCGCATTACGTGCGCGACCTGCAGACCCTGGCCAACAACTTCGTCGCCTTCCGCGACTTCTACACCCGCCAGGGCAAGGCGACCTTCCAGGTCGGCACGCTCTACCTGGACGGTCGCTCGGCCGAGCTCTGCGTGGCCGTCAACGACGCCGCCCGCCACGCCACGCTGGCCACGCTCTCGCGCATGTGCCTCGTGTACTGCGACTGTGTGCGCGGCGGCGAGAAGCTCAGCATCGCCGCGGCCTTCACCGCCGGCGACTCGGACCAGCTCATGGTGGGGCGCAACGGCGTGTTCTACGACCGCCAGGGCCGCGACTGGAACGCCACCATCAGCAAGATCGTGGAGCACCCCATCAGCCTGCGCCAGGCCTTCTGGTCGCCCTACAAGCGCCTGGCGCGCTTCGTCGGCGAGCAGCTGCAGAAGCTGGCGGCCAGCAAGGCCAAGGCCTCGGACGACAGGCTGGCCACGGCGGCGGTGGACGGCGGCAAGAAGGTGGGCACGGTGGCCGCCGCGCCGGCCACGCCCCCGCCGCCGCCCGCGCCCTTCGACGTGGCCAAGTTCGCCGGTATCTTCGCCGCCATCGGCCTGGCCCTGGGCGCCATCGGCACGGCCCTGGCGGCCGTGGTCACCGGGCTCTTCGCCCTCAAGTGGTGGCAGCTGCCCCTGGCCTTCGCGGGCCTGATGCTGGTGATCTCGGGCCCGGCCGTCATCCTGGCCTGGTTCAAGCTGCGCAGCCGCACCCTGGGTCCCATCCTGGACGCCAACGGCTGGGCCATCAACGCGCGCGCCAAGATCAACATCCCCTTCGGCACCTCGCTGACCCAGCTGGCCCAGCTGCCGGCCCACGCCGAGCGCGCGCTGACCGATCCCTACGCGGAAAAGAAGAAGCCCTGGACGCTGTACTTCGGCATCCTGGCCGTCGTCCTGTTCGCAGCCTTCGCCTGGGTGCTGCGCGACCAGTGGCGCTGAGGGCTCAGCGCGGCGTGTCGTCGTCGCGGCGGAAATAGCCGCGGCTGGCCTGGCGCAGGAAATCGAGCTGCTGCCCGAAGTTGCGGCAGCCCTGGCACAGGGCCAGGTGCAGGCGCAGCGGCAGGCGCTCGCGCAGCACCAGCGGCCGGTCCTGCGCCTCGGACAGCAGACGGTTGACTTCCTTGCAGCTCAGCATGCAGCCTCCTCTTGCGCGAACCAGCCGCGCTGCAGGCACAGGCGCAGCGCGTTGCGCGCACGGTGCAGGATGACGTTGCAGTTGCTCACGGTGATGCCCAGCTCGCGGCAGACCTCGGGCGTTTCGAACTCCAGGAACTCGCGCATCATGAAGACGCGCGCCGTGTTCTCGGGCAGGTGATCCAGGCAGGCCTCGAACACGGCCCAGAAATGCTGCTGGCGCAGGCTGGCTTCCGGGTCGCCCCAGCTGGGCGGGCGCGCGGCGGGGGCCCAGGACCCGTTCTCGCGGAACAGGGTCTCGAAGGTCTGGTCCATGCTTTCCTCCTCGGCCGACAGCGCCGAGACATTGGTGCTGCGGCCCTGCTGGCGGATCAGGTCCACGATCTTGTGCTTGAGGATGCCGAACACCCAGGTCTTGCGCGCCGCGCGCCCGGCGAACTGCGGCGCGTTGTGCAGCGCGGCCAGCAGGGCCTCCTGCACCACGTCCTCGGCCGCGGCGGCGTCACGCAGCTGCAGGCGCGCGAAGCGCAGCAGATCGGGGCGTAGCGCGGCCAGGTCGTCGTGCTCGGGCATGCGTTCATTAGAACAGAGTGGTCAGCCGCACCCAGGTGTCGGGCAGCACGTCGAGCACCTGCGCTTCGAGCCACTTGTCGGCGCCCGTCAGGATGGCCAGGCCCGCGGCCACGATGAGCCCGCCGAAGACCTTCTTCATCGTCTCCGCATGGGCCAGCACCCAGCCGCGCGCGCGCAGGAAACCGCTGCGCGAGGCATAGGCCGCCACCACCAGCGGCACCGCCGCGCCCAGGCCGAACAGGCCCAGGATGAAAGCGCCGCGCCCGGCTCCGCCCTCGCTGGCCACCAGCGTCATGGCCGAGGCCAGCAGCGGGCCCGAGCAGGGACTCCACACCAGGCCCAGCAGGCCGCCCAGCGCCAGCGCGCCCAGCAGCGAGCCCGCGTTGAGCCGGCTGCCCGCGGCCTGCGCGCTGCTGGCGAGGGGCATCACGGCCTGCGTGAAACGCGTGTTGAGCGCCGGCACCAGCATCACCAGGCCGAAGGCGATCAGCATGGCCGCGCCCAGCGTGCGCACGCTGTCGGCGTCCACACCCAGCGCCGGGCCGAGTGCGCCCAGCAGCAGGCCGATGCCGGCGAAGGACGCCGTCATGCCCGCGCCCATGGCCAGCGGCGCCAGCGGGTTGGCCTGCACCGCGCCGCCCAGCACCAGGGGCAGCAGCGGAAAGACGCAGGGCGAGAGCGTGGTCAGGCTGCCGGCCACCATGCTCAGGCCGAGGTGAGAGAAGGTGATCTCGGTCATCCGCAACCCCGCCGGCTCAGAGCGCGGACTTCAGCGCATCGCGCAGCACGGCGGCCTCGGTCTCGCCGCCCGAGCGGCGCGTCTCCTGCGTGCCGCGGT
>JAYNNS010000361.1:0-2886 GCA_038112835.1 Curvibacter sp.
GTCTTGGGCTCGCAGACCAGGCGTACCGGTGCGTCCTTGCTGGATTCGTCACGGACCACGTCCAGCACCGCCAGCACCGTGGCCTTGAGCTGGTTCTGCTCCGGCGTCAGGGCCTTCTTGCCGGCCTTGACCTTGGGATTGGTCAGCTCCTCGATTTCTTCGAGCACCTTCTGCGTGCTCACACCGGGCGGCAGCTCGGTCACGACCAGCTGCCACTGGCCGCGCGCCAGTTCCTCGATCTTCCAGCGCGCGCGGACCTTGAGCGAGCCGCGGCCCGTGCGATAGGCTTCGGCGATGTCGGCTGCGGGGCTGATGATCTGGCCGCCGCCCGGGTAGTCGGGGCCGGGCAGCAGCGCCAGCAGATCCTCATCGGAGAGTTTCGGCGTCTTGATCAGGGCCACGCAGGCGGCCGCCACCTCGCCGAGGTTGTGGCTGGGAATCTCGGTCGCCAGGCCCACGGCAATGCCGCTGGCGCCATTGAGCAGGGTGAAGGGCAGGCGTGCCGGCAACTGCTTGGGCTCCTCGGTGGAGCCGTCGTAGTTGGGCATGAAGTCCACCGTGCCCTCGTCGATCTCGTCGAGCAACAGGCTGGTGATCCTGGCCAGGCGCGCCTCGGTGTAGCGCATGGCCGCGGCACCATCGCCATCACGGCTGCCGAAGTTGCCCTGGCCGTCGATCAGCGGGTAGCGCTGGGCGAAGTCCTGCGCCATGCGCACCAGCGCGTCGTAGGCAGCCTGGTCACCGTGCGGGTGGAAACGACCCAGCACGTCACCGACCACGCGCGCACTCTTCACCGGCTTGGCCGCCGTGTTGCCGTTCGGCCCGCTGTAGCCCAGGCCCATGCGCGACATGGCATAGAGGATGCGGCGCTGCACCGGCTTCTGGCCGTCGCTCACATCGGGCAGGGCCCGGCCCTTGACCACGCTGAGCGCGTATTCGAGGTAGGCGCGCTGGGCGTAATGGGCCAGCGTCAGGGCGTCGTCCCCCGAGGGGTCGGTCGTGAGGTCCAGGGTGGGTTGATCCATCGTGAGGAGGTCGTTCTGAATTCAGGAAGCAGGCTTCAGTCCGGCAGCGCTTCGAGGCTGGCCACCTGGGCCGGCAGCAGACGCGGCACAGATTTCTCGGCCGCGGGCTTGAGCACGGCATACAGCGCCAGCACGGTGCGCACGTAGTGCTGCGTCTCGGCGTAGGCCGGCACCGCATTGCCGGCTTCCCGCACACGGCGCAGCCCCGCGTTGTAGGCCGCCAGGGCCAGCTCGGGCTGCTCGGGAAACTTGCGGAGCAGATGGCCCAGGTGCCGGCTGCCGATGCGGATGTTGGTGCGCGCGTCCAGCAGCTGGCGCGCCACGGGCTTGCGCTGGAGGTCCACCAGGCCATAGCCGCGCGCCGTGGCCGGCATGACCTGCATGAGCCCGATGGCGCCCTTGGGTGAAACGGCTTCGGGATCGAAGCCGGATTCGGTGGCGATCAGGGCCTGCAGCAGCGCATAGTCGATGCCATGCTCGCGCGCAGCCTCGCGCAGCAGATGGCGCACCGCCTTGTAGTCGGGCGAGATCTCGAAGAAGGCATGCAGGCGGGAAGGCGCCAGCGGCACGGGGCCGGCGCGCGTGCGGTCCTGGGGCGCGGCATCGCTGAAGTAGAGCTCGTAGCGCGCGTCGAGCTGTTCGGCGGCGAAATGCGCCACGCCCTTCTCGTTGACATAGGCCCAGACGTCGGCGCGCGCCACGCCCTGCCCCAGCAGGAGCATGAGCAGCAACGCAAGCCAGGAACGCATCAGATGTCCACCTCCACCGCATCGCCGTGCAGCTCCATGAGCTCGCGGCGGGCGGCGGCCTCGCCCTTGCCCATGAGCTTGGTGATCTCGGCCTCGGTCTGCGGCGTGTCGAAGGTGCCCAGGCGCACCTGCAGCAGGCGGCGCGTGTCCGGGTTGAGCGTGGTCTCCCAGAGCTGCTCGGCATTCATCTCGCCCAGTCCCTTGAAGCGGCTGATCTGGCAGCGTTCCCTGGCCACGCCTTCCTTGGCACACTTGTCCAGGATGGCGGTGAGCTCGCCTTCGTCCAGGGCGTAGGCCTTGCTCGCGGCCTTCTTGCCGCGCGCGGGCACGTCCACACGGAACAGCGGCGGGCGCGCCACGTAAACATGGCCGGCCTCGATGAGCCTGGGGAAGTGGCGGAAGAAGAGCGTGAGCAGCAGCACCTGGATGTGCGAGCCGTCCACGTCGGCATCACTCAGGATGCAGACCTTGCCGTAGCGCAGGCCGGAGAGATCCGGACTGTCGTTGGGGCCGTGCGGATCCACGCCGATGGCGACCGAGATGTCGTGCACTTCGGTGTTGGCGAACAGGCGGTCGCGCTCGACCTCCCAGGTGTTGAGCACCTTGCCGCGCAGTGGCAGGATGGCCTGGCTTTCCTTGTCGCGGCCCATCTTGGCGCTGCCGCCGGCCGAGTCCCCTTCGACCAGAAAGAGCTCGTTGTGCGTGATGTCGCGGCTCTCGCAGTCGGTGAGCTTGCCGGGCAGCACGGCCACGCCCGAGCCCTTGCGCTTTTCCACCTTCTGGCCAGCACGCTGGCGCGTCTGCGCGGCCTTGATCGCCAGCTCGGCCAGCTTCTTGCCATATTCCACGTGCTGGTTGAGCCAGAGTTCGAGCGCCGGGCGCACGAAGCTGGAGACCAGGCGCACGGCGTCGCGCGAGTTCAGGCGCTCCTTGATCTGCCCCTGGAACTGCGGATCGAGCACCTTGGCCGACAGCACATAACTTGCGCGCGCGAACACATCCTCGGGCAGCAACTTCACACCCTTGGGCAACAGGCTGTGCAGCTCGATGAAGCTCTTGACCGCGTTGAACAGGCCGTCGCGCAGGCCGCTGTCGTGCGTGCCGCCCGCGCT
>JAYNNS010000362.1:0-2855 GCA_038112835.1 Curvibacter sp.
GACCAGGGCCGTGGCGGTCAGTGCCTGCTCGCCACCGGAAAGCAGCGAAAGCATCTGCAGCTTCTTGCCCGGCGGGCTCGCCATGATTTCCAGCCCGGCGTCCAGGGGATCGTCGGCCTCGACCATGGTCAAATGCGCCCTCCCGCCGCCGAACAGCTTCACGAACAGGTCCTGGAAATGCCGGTTCACCTTCTCGAAAGCCGCCAGCAGCCGTTCCCGGCCCTCGCGGTTCAGCGCGCCGCCCCCCAGCACCAGGGTGTGGGCATGGGCCGCCTCCAGGTCGGGCTCGGGCAAGGGCTCGTAGGGCGCCGGCCGGGGGGCGGGGCGGGCAGCGCGTGCATCGGGCGCCCCGCTGACCTCGAAGGTGGCCAGCACGCGCTCGCCGCGCCGGTCCGCATCCTGCAGGGCGTAGCGGCCGGGCGCCGCCGCGTCCACGATGAAGTCCGCGCGCATGCCCGGGCCCAGCAACAGTTCGCCCTCCCAGGGCACGGCGCTGGCCGCGGGCATGCCGTCGCGCGCGATCAGCCAGGCGTTCAGTCCTTCGAGCGTGAGCGCGAAGATGCGCGCATTGGCCGCATTGACCAGGCGCAGGCGCACGCGCTCGCCGGTGCGCAGCGCCTGCACCGGCTGCAGCGCGCCGTTGACCGTGAGCTGCTGCCCGAGGCGCCCCGCATGGGCCACGTCGTGGAAGTTGTAGAAGTTCTCGGCGATGCGGCCCTGGGCGTCGAGCCGCCAGTCGTCGAGCAGCCAGACCAGATCGCGGTCCACCGGTGGCGGCTCGTCGTCCTCGACGATCAGCGCCCCGGCCAGGCCGCGCTCGAGCTGCTCGGGCGTGCCCCAGTGCGGGTGGTACCAGTAGGTGCCGGCATCGGGCAGCGGGAAACGGTAGTGGAAACGCTGTCCCGGCGCCACCGCGTCCTGCGTGAGGCCGGGCACGCCGTCCATGGCATTGGGCAGTCGGATGCCGTGCCAGTGGATGGTGGTGGGATCGGGCAGCGCGTTGTGCAGCGCCAGATCCAGCGTCTGGCCGCGCCGGTAGCGCAGCACGGGGCCGGGCACGCGGGCGTCGTAGGCCCAGACGGACAAGGTGGGCTGGCCGGCGACCGCGGCCGTGGCGGGCCCCGCCCGCAGGATGCGCGGCCCGGTCGCCTGCGCAGGCAAGCTGGCCAGACTGCTCAGGCCCAGTCCGAGGAGCAATTCACGTCTGCGCATTTCTTCACAAAGTGTAGGGATAAATGCCGGGTCGAAGAAAGTTTCTCCTGCTTCCCGGGTTTTCATCAAGTGTCTAGCACTTGCGCCGATGACAATATGGTAAGTGCATCGCATCCGGGTGGCATGGCTGCGCCCCACAGGACCTGTCATGCCCCTGGGTCTTTCCGCCATAAAGATTCAAGGAGTGCCCATGAATTTCTTCAACACCATGCGGGTCGGCACGCGCCTGGCCCTGGGCTTCGGCCTGCTGCTGGCGGCCATGCTGGCGATCAGCGTGTTCTCGATCTACGAACTGACCGTCATCGGCGAACGGGTGGACGATCTGGCCAACAACCGCATGGTCAAGGTGCAGCAGTTCAACACGGTCAAGGGCAACTTCCAGACCATCGCACGCATCACGCGCACGGTGGCGTTGATCGAGGACCCCCAGCGTGCCAAGGTGGAGGCCGACAAGATTCCCCCGATCCGGGAAGCCACCGGCAAACTACTGGCCGAGCTCGAGCCACGCATCACCCTGCCGCGGGGGGTGGAGCTCTTCAAGACCATCCAGCAGACGCGTGACCCTTTCTACCAGGCCATCGAAGAGGCGATTCGACTGGGCCTGACCGGGGACGCCAACGATGCCAAGCGGGCCACCGATCTGCTGCTCGGCGATGTGACCCGCCATCAGGAGCGCCTCTTCCAGGCCGTCGACGAGTCGCTCGCCATGCAGAATGAGGAAGCCAATGCCAGCGCACAGGCCACACATCAGACCATCGCCTTCGCGCGACAACTGATCCTGATCCTCGTGATCGTGGCGGCCGTTCTAGGCGGCATCATGGCGGTGGCGATTGCACGCGGCCTGACGCGCGCGCTCGGGGCCGAGCCGGACGAGGTCTCGCAGGCGGTCAGCCGCGTGGCCGATGGCGACCTGAGCCAGGAGCTGCGGCTGCGCCCGGGCGACCAGCGCAGCGTCATGGTGGCAGTCCAGCGCATGCAGGAGGCGCTGCGCAAGACGGTGGCCACCGTACGACAAGGTTCGGATTCGGTGGCCACGGCCAGTGCGCAGATCGCGCAGGGCAACCAGGACCTCTCCGCGCGCACCGAAAGCCAGGCCAGCGCGCTGGAAGAGACCGCGGCCTCCATGGAAGAACTGGCCTCCACCGTCAAGCAGAACGCCGACAACGCGCGCCAGGCCAACCAGCTGGCGCAAAGCGCCTCCACCGTGGCCGTGCAGGGCGGGGAAGTGGTGGCCCAGGTGGTCGACACCATGAAGGGCATCAGCGACAGCTCGCGCCGCATCGCCGACATCATCAGCGTGATCGACGGCATTGCCTTCCAGACCAACATCCTGGCCCTGAACGCCGCGGTGGAGGCCGCGCGCGCCGGCGAGCAGGGCCGCGGCTTTGCCGTGGTGGCGGGCGAGGTGCGCACCCTGGCCAGCCGCTCGGCCGAAGCGGCCAAGGAGATCAAGCAGCTCATCACCGACAGCGTGGGCCGGGTGGAGCAGGGCAGCGCCCAGGTGGAGCAGGCGGGCCAGACCATGAACGAGGTGGTGGCCAGCATCCGGCGCGTGACCGACATCATGGGCGAGATCAGCGCGGCCAGTGCCGAGCAGAGCGCGGGGGTGGCGCAGATCGGCGAGGCGGTGACACAGATGGACC
>JAYNNS010000363.1:0-2827 GCA_038112835.1 Curvibacter sp.
GCTCTGCTTGATCTGGGCCTGCTGCAGCTGGTCGTCGAACTGCACCAGCAGCTGGCCCTTGCGCACGCGCTCGCCGTCCTTGAAGTTGAGCTGGACCACACGGCCGCTGACCTCGGGGCGCAGCATCACGCTCTGGCGCGAGCGCAGGCTGCCCACGGACTGGGCATCGTCGCTGAGCTTCGTGACCCGCACCGGCACGGCCTCCACCGTCACGGGCCGGGCCGGGCCGGCGCCGTTCGCGCCGCCCCCGGCAGACGCGGCGGACTTCGTGGCAGCGGGCGCCGCCGAACCCTTGTGTTGGAACCACCAGGCGGCACCCGAGGCCGCTGCAATGCCGACGACGGCAATCACCGGATAGAGAATTTTGGAAGCCATGGATCGCAAACGGAAGGCAGGCACCGGCGGCGCCCTGCGCAAAACTGAACTCAGGCGACTGTAACAGTCCTGTGCCCACTCTGCATGCGCAGAACTGCACACGCCCGCCCCCGGGGGCCCCGGCTTTGCAGAACTTTACAGAGCCCGTTCCACGCCGCGATTGGCCAGCGCGTCGGCGCGCTCGTTGCCCGGATCGCCGTCATGGCCCTTGACCCAGCGCCACTCGATGCGGTGCCCCGCCCCCGAGACCAGGGCATCCAGCCGCTGCCAGAGGTCCACGTTCTTGACCGGCTGCTTGGCGGCCGTCTTCCAGCCCCGGGCCTTCCAGCCCGCGAGCCACTCGGTGATGCCCTTGAGCACATACTGGCTGTCGGCATGCAGGATCACGTGGCAGGGTCGCTTGAGCGCCTCCAGCGCCTGGATCACGGCCATCATCTCCATGCGGTTGTTGGTGGTCTCGCGCTCGCCGCCATAGAGCTCCTTTTCCACGCCGCCGGACTTCAGCAGCACCCCCCACCCTCCGGGCCCCGGATTGCCCTTGCAGGCTCCGTCGGTATAGATCTCGACCGTGTTCACTCGTGTTGTTCCTGTTGCATGGACAGGGGATTGTCGCCGCTGCGGCGCGCCAGCGGCACCGTGGCAGCCGCCTTGCCGGGAGTCTTGCGCCAGGCCGGTTCGAGCAGGCGCACGCCGTGCACGCGCTTGACCGCCACCAGGCAGTAGGCCGCGCCGAAGAAGGGCCACCAGCGCGCACCGGCGCGGTCCATCCAGCGCCAGCGCTGCAGCCACTTCTCGCCGGCCAACAGCGGGCGGTAGCAGCCATAGCCGCCGGTCTCGACCTCGAAGTCCAGCAGGCGCAGCCAGTCGCGCAGGCGGCGCGCGCCGATGAAGTCCAGCGCCGGCGGCAGCAGCGGCGTGCCGATGTTCAGGCGCCGGCACAGCTGTTCGCAGCCCTGGCGCACGCCCCACAGGCTGGCGGGGTTGAAGCCGCTGACCACCACCCGGCCGCCCGGCACCAGCACGCGCGCCACCTCGCGCAGCACGGCATGCGGATCCGCATGGCTGTCCAGCGCATGCGGCAGCACCACCAAGTCCAGGCTGGCCTCGGGAAAAGGCAGGGCCGCGTAATCGGCCTGCAGGGCCGCACGCGGGGCCGGCACGCCTTGTGCGGTGCAGAGCCAGCGGTGCGGCATGCGGTTGCTCGCCAGCGCATCGAGCGCGGGCAGGCCCAACTGCAGGGCGTGGTAGCCGAAGAGATCGACCACCGCGAGGTCGAGCTGCTGTTGCTCCCACGCCAACAGGTAAGTCCCTGCAGGGGACTCGAACCAGTCCTGCAAACCTATAATTCCGCCATTCATGACCCTGCTTCCACTGCCCGCCTTCGACGACAACTACATCTGGATGCTGCATGACGGCCACCAGGCTCTCGTCGTCGACCCGGGTGATGCACAACCGGTGCTGCAGGCCCTGCAGGCCCATCGCCTGCAACTCCAGGCGATTCTAGTCACCCATCACCATGCGGACCATGTGGGCGGCGTGGCCGAATTGCGCACAGCGACGGGTGCCACCGTGCACGGCCCTGCCGGCGAGGAGATGCCCGAGCCCCTGCAGCGTTCCAGCGAGGGCGACACGCTGGCCCTGCTGGGCCTGCGCTTCGAGGTGCTCGACGTCCCCGGTCACACCGCCGGCCACATCGCCTGGTACTGTGCCGATGCCGGCGGTGCCCCCCTGCTCTTCTGCGGCGACACCCTCTTCTCCGGCGGCTGCGGCCGTCTGTTCGAAGGCACACCCGCGCAGATGCTGGCCTCGCTCGACAAGCTCGCAGCCCTGCCGGGCCACACCCGCGTGTGCTGTGCGCACGAGTACACCCTGAGCAACCTGCGCTTCGCCCGTGCCGTGGAGCCCGGCAACACCGCGCTGCAGCGCTACACGCAGCACTGCGAAACCCTGCGCGCACAAGGCCAGCCCACCCTGCCCTCGACCCTGGCGGTCGAGCGCGACATCAACCCCTTCCTGCGCACGCGCGCGCCCGCCGTCGTGCAGGCCGTGCAGCCCCGGGCGCAAGCCCGTGACGAGGCCGGCATCTTCGCCGCCCTGCGACTCTGGAAAAACGAGTTCCGATGAAACTGCTCCGCACTGCCGGCCTCGCGGCCCTTCTGTTCCTGCTGGCCGGCTGCGCCAGCATCGCGCCCGGCCCCAGCGCCTCTTCCGACGACCCCGCCTCCACCCCCACCCCGGCCCGCGAGCAGAAGGCATCCGCCGCGCCCGCCACCGGTCTGCAGCGCCCGGTCTACCCCCAGGGCGAGCTGACCCCGATCACCGCCCATGAACCCGCGCAGCGCAGCGTCACCGCCCTGACGCCCCCGGGCGACCTCTGGGACCGCATCCGCAGCGGCTTCGCCATGCCCGACCTCGACAGCCCCCTGGTGCCCGGGCGCGAGCAGTGGTACGC
>JAYNNS010000364.1:0-2820 GCA_038112835.1 Curvibacter sp.
GGCCGGCACGGGGCGCGGGGTGCGGGCACGCCGTGCCGCTGCAGCCGGGCGTGGCGCCGGCGCGGGCGCCGCTTCCAGGGTGTAGACCAGGGGCTGGGCGATGGCGGCGGTGTAGCGGGCCTGGAGCCGTGGCCCGAACAGTGCGAGCAGCAGCAGGTGCGCGGCCAGGGCCAGCAGCGCGCACAGCAGCAGTCGGCGCCAGGGCTGCGGCATGGTCAGTCGGCGTGGCCGAGCTCGCGCGAGAGTTCGCGGGCCGCCTGACCCAGGGCGGTGGCCACGCGGCCGTTCCAGGCCGTGTCGAAGGTGGCGATCGAGCCCATGGCCACCAGGCCCAGCACGAGGTGGCCGTCGAAGTCGAACACCGGCGCGCAAAAGCCCGCGATGCCCGGCAGCAGGGTGTCCACCACGCGCGCCAGGCCATGGCTGCGCACCTCCGCCAGCAACGCCTGCAGCTCGGCCTGGGTGCGCGGCAGGTCCGTGCGGCCCAGCTGCCGTGCGCGGGCCAGTTCGGCGCGCAGCAGGGGGGCGATGGCCTCGCGCGAGACATGGGCCGCGAAGCAGCGCCCCGTGGCCGAGGAGAGCAGGGGCATCACGTCGCCCAGGCGCAGGTTCACGGTGACGGCCTCGGGCGACTCCTCCCAGTGCACGATGGTGGGCCCGTGGTTGCCCCAGACGGCCAGCGCCAGCGTGTGGCCGATGCGCGGCATCAGCGCCGGCAGGCGTTCGCGCGCGAGCTTCACCGCGTCGAGCCGCTCGATCGCCGCCAGGCCCATGCGCAGCGCGGCCGGGCCGAGGTCGTAGCGCGCGCTGGCCGCGTCCTGGCCCACCAGGCCCAGGCGCTGGAAGCTGACCAGGTAGCGGTGCGCCTTGGCCGCGCTCATGCTGGCGGCGGCGGCCAGGTCGCGCAGCATCAGCGGGCCGCGCGCGCGCGCCAGTGCCTCGAGCAGGGCATAGCCCACCTCGACGGACTGGATGCCGGCACGGGTCTTGTCCATGGTCTAATCTTCAGCTCTCGGTTTCGCTCGGCGAAACCGCCTGAACGATCACAAACACACTCACAC
Organism: Curvibacter sp.; assembly: GCA_038112835.1. Classification (GTDB taxonomy): domain Bacteria; phylum Pseudomonadota; class Gammaproteobacteria; order Burkholderiales; family Burkholderiaceae_C; genus Hylemonella. The sequence goes on from JAYNNS010000364.1 coordinate 1,062, forward strand.
GTCGATGAAGCTTGCCACCTACAAGGACGGTTCACGCGACGGCCAGCTGGTCGTCGTCTCGCGCGATCTGAGCACGGCGCATTATGCGACCGGCATCGCCCAGCACCTGCAGCAGGTGCTGGACGACTGGAACTTCCTCTCGCCCCAGCTGCAGGACCTTTACGTCACGCTCAACCAGGGCAAGGCGCGCCATGCCTTCCCCTTCGATCCCAAGATGTGCATGGCGCCGCTGCCGCGCGCCTACCAGTGGGCCGACGGCTCGGCCTACATCAACCATGTCGAGCTGGTGCGCCTGGCGCGCAAGTCCGAGGTGCCGGCCAGCTTCTACACCGACCCGCTGATGTACCAGGGCGGCAGCGACGACTTCCTCGGTCCCTGCGACGACGTGGTCTGCGTCAGCGAGGCGCACGGCATCGACTTCGAGGCCGAGGTCGCCGTGGTGACGGCCGACGTGCCCATGGGCGCCGGCCCCGAGCAGGCCATTGACGGCATTCGCCTGCTCATGATCGCCAACGACGTGAGTCTGCGCAACCTCATCCCCGACGAGCTGGCCAAGGGCTTCGGCTTCCTGCAGAGCAAGCCCGCCACGGCCTTCGGCCCCGTGGCCGTCACGCCCGACGAGCTGGGCGAGGCCTGGGCCGGCGGCCGCGTGCACCTGACGCTGCAGAGCGTGTGGAACGGCCGCACCGTCGGCATGTGCGAGGCCGGCGAGGAGATGACCTTCCACTTCGGCCAGCTGATCGCGCATCTGGCCAAGACGCGCAACGTGCGTGCCGGCAGCATCATCGGCTCGGGCACGGTGAGCAACCGTGCCACCGAGGCGAACGGCAAGAAGGAGTGGACCAAGGGCTACAGCTGCATCGCCGAGAAGCGCGCCATCGAGACCATCCTCGACGGCCAGCCCGTCACCGACTACATGAAGTTCGGCGACACCATCCGCATCGAGATGAAGGGCAGGGACGGGCAATCGGTCTTCGGCGCCATCGAGCAGAAGATCGCGTCGCTGGCGAAGTAAGTCGCACGCAACAAAAAGGGCGACCCGCGGGTCGCCCTTTTTGTTGCACCGTTGCCGTTCAGGCCTGGCCGTTCATCCGGTCGTACTTCAGGAAATACTGCCGCGCCATGGCGACCAGCTGGCCGTCGCTCGGGTGGTCGCTGGGGATCACGTCGACGATGGCCTTGTCGATGTCCTTGTCGTGGCGCGCGCAGTGGGCCTTGAACTCGTCCTTGGCCTGGGCCGGGCCCGTGACCAGGATCTCGTGCACGCCCTGGAGCGATTCGGCGATCGCGTGGTAGTAGTTCTCGTCCGCGGTGGCGTGGCCGCCGCCCGGGCTGTGGTGGCCGCTGGTTCCGGGACCGCGGCCGCTGCCCTGGTGCGAGCCCGTGTGGCCGCCGGTGGCCTTGTGCGTGCTGCGCGACTTGATCTTCTGTGCGGCGATGTGCTCGCGGTCGAACAGGATGACGTGGGCCTCGCTGCGGTCGAGCCAGACGATGGCGTGGAAGGTGGACATGGATGCTTCTCCTGGGGATGGTCGGTGTGTTTCAGGCGCGCCGGGCCTGTTCGGCTTTTTGCTGGCAGCTGACGCAGCGCAGGGTCTCGGGGGCGGCGTGCAGGCGCGCGGCGGGGATGTCGGCGCCGCAGTCGATGCACAGGCCATAGACCCCGTCCTCGATGCGCTTGAGCGCGGCGTCGATGGCGTCGAGCTCGGCGCTCTCGCGGGCATCGAGCGCGAACTCCAGGCCGCGCTCGCTTTCCATC
>JAYNNS010000365.1:0-2479 GCA_038112835.1 Curvibacter sp.
GAGCTACACCATGAGCAAACAAGTTCAAGACGCCTACATCGTTGCCGCCACGCGCACGCCCATCGGCCGCTCCGGCCGCGGCTTCTTCCGCAACACCCGCCCCGACGACCTGCTGGTGGCCACCATCAAGAGCGCCATGACCCAGGTGCCCACGCTGGACCCCAAGGCCATCGAAGACGCCATCATCGGCTGCTCCTTCCCCGAGGCCGAGCAAGGCATGAACATGGCGCGTATCGCCGTGGGCCTGGCCTTCAACCATCCCGTGGGTGGCGTCACGGTCAACCGCTTCTGCGCCTCCGGCGTCACCGCCATCCAGATGGCGGCCGACCGCATCCGCGTGGGCGAAGCCGATGTGCTGATCGCTGGCGGCGCCGAGTCCATGAGCCTGGTGCCCATGGGTGGCGTGAAGCCCTCCTTCAACCCCGAGGTCTTCATGCGCGACGAAAACGTCGGCATCGCTTACGGCATGGGCCTGACGGCCGAGAAGGTGGCCCAGCAGTGGAAGGTCACGCGCGAGATGCAGGACGCCTTCGCGCTGGAATCGCACATGCGCGCCGTCAAGGCCCAGAAGGCCGGCGAGTTCACGGCCGAGATCACGCCCATCGAGGTCACCGAGCGCACACCCGATCTGGCCAGCGGCGAGGTCCTCACGAAGAAGCGCACCGTCCACCTCGACGAAGGCGCGCGTCCGGACACCACGCTCGAGGCGTTGGCCAAGCTCAAGCCCGTGTTCGCCGCCCGTGGCAGCGTGACCGCCGGCAACAGCTCGCAGACCAGCGACGGTGCCGGCGCGCTGATCCTGGCCAGCGAGAAGGCGGTCAAGCAGTTCGGTCTCCAGCCGCTGGCGCGTTTCGTCAGCTTCGCCGCGCGCGGCGTGCCGCCCGAGATCATGGGCATCGGTCCGATCGAGGCCATCCCCGCCGCGCTGCGCTACGCCGGCCTCAAGCACGAGGACATCGGCTGGTTCGAGCTCAACGAAGCCTTCGCGGCCCAGTCGCTGGCCGTGATCAACAGCCTGGGCCTGGATCCGTCCAAGGTCAACCCCATGGGCGGCGCCATCGCCCTGGGCCACCCGCTGGGTGCCACCGGCGCCATCCGCGCGGCCACGGTCGTGCATGCGCTGCGTCGCCACAACCTGAAGTACGGCATGGTGACCATGTGCGTGGGCACGGGCCAGGGTGCGGCCGGCATCTTCGAACGCGTCTAGGGCTACTGCGCGGGCGTGATGCGTCGTTGGGCGGTGCTCACCATCCTCACGTACTCCAAGGTACGTTCCGGTTGCTGCGCTCCGTCCGCCTCGCCTGACGCCCGCTCGCTACGCCCTGGCATCTAGATCGGGCGAGCAGGAGAGGAGAACAGATGGAAGCAGAACGTCGGGATCTCACAGCAGAAGACGGTGGCGTGATCACGCTGCGTGTCTACGAGCCGGTCGTCGCGGCGCGCGCCACCGTGGTCATCGGCGGCGCCATGGGCGTGCCCCAGGGTTATTACGCGGCTTATGCCTTGTGGCTGGCGCGGCAGGGCTACCGCGTCTGGACCTTCGACTACCGTGGCCACGGTGATTCACTGGCCCACGTGCCCCGGCGTTCCCTGCGTGGCTTCCGGGCCGATCTCTTCGACTGGGCGCGCGACTACGAGACCGTGGTCCTGACGGCGCGCCGCGAGCGGCCAGCGTTGCCGCTCTACCTGCTGGGCCACAGCCTGGGCGCGCAGCTGCCAGGCCTGTTCCGTCGCCCGGACCAAATCGATGGCTTGTTCAGCATCGCCGCCGGCAGTGGCTACTGGCGCGAGAATGCGCCCCAGCTCAAGCGCAAGGTGCTGTTCTTCTGGCATGTCATGGTGCCGCTGGCCACGCGTGTCTGCGGCTACTTCCCGGGTCGGCGCCTGGGCATGGTGGGCAATCTGCCGGCGGGCGTGATCCGGCAGTGGCGGCGCTGGTGCATGCACCCGCGTTACAGCGCCGGTGCCGAAGGTGCCGAGGTGGCCCAGCGTTATGCGCGCATCCGCTTTCCGCTGCAGGCCTGGTCCTTCAGCGACGACGAGCTCATGACCTTGCGTGGTACGCGCAGCCTGTTGGGTCTGTACAGCGCAGCGCCCCAGCAGGTCCAGGTGATCCATCCGGTCGAGGTGCCCTCGCGGCGCATCGGTCACTTCGGTTTCTTCCGTGAGGCCATGGCGCCCACGCTGTGGCCGCGCAGCCTCAAGGTTTTGCAGTCCCTGGGAGGCCCGGCTTTCGAAGCCGTCGCGGTGACGACTGACAGCGCCGACCGTGTGGCGGATACTCAGCCCCTATGAACTCACACGCGTTTGACCAGGCCTTGAAGCTGCAGGCTCTGGCGCCCGGCCGCTACGGCGGCCAGACCAGCGCCGACTACTGGAACATGGTGGGTCCTTTCGGGGGCTATACCGCCGCCACGGTGCTGGCCGCCATCCTGCGGCACCCGGATCTGCTGGGGGCGCCGCTGTCCATCACCGTCAA
>JAYNNS010000365.1:2489-2815 GCA_038112835.1 Curvibacter sp.
CAGCTGCACGCGGCGCGTACCAACCGCTCCACCCAGCACTGGACGGCGGCCATCGTGCAGCACGATGCGCAGAGCCAACCGGTGATCGTGACCACGGCCACGGCCGTGACCGCCGCGCGCCGCGAGACCTGGAGCCTGAGCGACCAGCCCATGCCGCGTGTGCCGCCGCCGGCCGAAGCGCAGGCCATGCGTTATGAAAAGGCCATGGCCTGGCTGGACCACTACGAGCTGCGTCCGGTCAGCGGCATGATCCCGCAGACTTGGGATGGCAGCCAGCGCGACGACAGCGTGACGCGGCTGTGGATGCGCGATGCGCCGCCCCGCCC
>JAYNNS010000366.1:0-2786 GCA_038112835.1 Curvibacter sp.
CCGCGAAGGCGGCAAGACCGTGGGCGCCGGCGTCGTGGCCAAGATCATCGACTGATCAGGTTTCCAGGGCGGCCTGAGGCTGCCCTGGTCCGATCCTGATTGAAAGGAAGAATCATGGCTACCAAGCAAAAGATCCGTATCCGCCTCAAGGCCTTCGACTACAAGCTGATCGACCAGTCGGCCGCCGAGATCGTGGACACCGCCAAGCGCACCGGCGCCATCGTCAAGGGCCCCGTGCCCCTGCCGACGCGCATGAAGCGTTTCGACATCCTGCGCTCGCCGCACGTCAACAAGAGCAGCCGCGACCAGTTCGAGATCCGCACCCACCAGCGTCTGATGGACATCGTGGACCCGACCGACAAGACGGTCGATGCCCTGATGAAGCTCGACCTGCCGGCTGGCGTGGACGTCGAAATCAAGCTGCAGTAAGCGGTTACTACCGGAGGCGGATGACCGTCTTTCCCGGCCTCGGGGCCGAGGCTTGCCTGCAAGGGCGGCTTCGGCTATACTGCCGGGCTCTGCCGAATTTCGGCAGGGTTTTATCAACCCTCTTTCACATTCAAACGCGCGCGACCAATTGAAGTCGCCGCGGTGGAAGCAAAGGAGAAAAAATGAGTCTGAGCAATCGTTTGGGGTTGCTGGGGCGCAAGGTGGGCATGATGCGTCTGTTCACCGATGACGGCGATGCAGTGCCCGTCACGGTGGTGGATGTGTCCAACAACCGCGTCACCCAGGTCAAGACCCAGGATACCGACGGCTATGTCGCCCTTCAGGTGACGTTCGGCTCGCGCAAGGCCTCGCGCGTGACCAAGCCGCAAGCCGGTCACCTCGCCAAGGCGGGTGTGGAAGCCGGTGAAATCATCCAGGAATTCCGCGTCGCCGCCGACACCGCTGCCAAGTACCAGGCCGGTGCCACGCTGCCTGTGACCGAAATCTTTGCCGTGGGCCAGAAGGTCGACGTGCAGGGCACCTCGATCGGCAAGGGCTACGCCGGCACGATCAAGCGTCACAACTTCAGCTCGCAGCGTGCCTCGCACGGTAACAGCCGTTCGCACAATGTGCCGGGTTCCATCTCCATGGCGCAGGATCCGGGTCGCGTGTTCCCGGGCAAGCGCATGACGGGCCATATGGGTGACCAGACCAAGACGATCCAGAACCTGGACGTCATCCGCATTGACGAGGCTCGTCAGCTGCTGCTGATCAAGGGTGCCATTCCGGGTTCCGCCGGCGGTTTCGTGACCGTCAGCCCGGCCGTCAAAGCCAAGAACGCGAAAGGAGCGAACTGATGCAGCTCGAACTCCTGAACGACCAGGGTCAGGCCGCTTCCAAGCTGGAAGCTCCGGACACCGTGTTCGGTCGTGAATACAACGAAGCGCTGGTGCACCAGATCGTGGTGGCCTTCCAGGCCAACGCCCGCCAGGGCACCCGTGCCCAGAAGGACCGCGAACAGGTCAAGCACTCGACCAAGAAGCCGTTCAAGCAGAAGGGTACCGGCCGCGCCCGCGCCGGTATGACGTCCTCGCCGCTGTGGCGCGGGGGTGGTCGTATCTTCCCGAACAGCCCGGACGAGAACTTCACCCAGAAGATCAACAAGAAGATGTACCGCGCCGGTATGGCTTCGATCTTCTCGCAGCTGGCCCGCGAAGGCCGTCTGGCCGTGGTCGAGTCGCTCAAGCTCGATTCGCCCAAGACCAAGCAGCTGGCCGCCAAGTTCAAGGCCATGAACCTGGACTCCGTCCTGGTCATCGCCGATCAGGTCGACGAGAACCTGTACCTGGCTTCGCGCAACCTGGCCAACGTGCTGGTTGTCGAGCCGCGCTACGCCGACCCGCTGTCGCTGGTGCACTACCGCAAGGTGCTGATGACCAAGGCTGCCGTGGACCAACTCAAGGAGATGTTCGCATGAGCACCGCCGCCAAGTTTGATGAAGGTCGTCTGATGCAGGTGCTCGTGGCCCCCATCGTGTCCGAGAAGGCCACCATGGTTGCCGAGAAGAGCAATGCAGTGACGTTCAAGGTGCTGCAGGACGCGACCAAGCCGGAGATCAAGGCTGCCGTTGAACTGATGTTCAAGGTCGAGGTCAAGGGCGTCTCTGTGGTCAATACCAAGGGCAAGACCAAGCGCTACGGCAAGTCCGTCGGCCGCCGCGACAACGTGCGCAAGGCCTACGTCACGCTCAAGCCGGGTCAAGAGCTGAACCTGTCCGGGGAGGCTGCGTAATCATGGCTGTTATCAAGATGAAACCGACTTCCCCCGGCCAGCGCGCCGTGGTGAAGATCTCGCGTGACCACCTGCACAAGGGCGAAGGCTTCGCCCCGCTGATGGAGCCGCAATTCCAGAAGTCCGGCCGCAACAACAACGGCCACATCACCACCCGTCACAAGGGCGGTGGTCACAAGCACCACTACCGCGTGGTGGACTTCAAGCGCAACAAGGATGGCATCCCCGCCAAGGTGGAGCGCATCGAATACGACCCGAACCGTTCGGCCCACATCGCCCTGGTGTGCTATGCCGACGGCGAGCGCCGCTACATCATTGCGCCGCGTGGCCTGGAAGTGGGCGCCACCATCGTGAACGGAGCCGAGGCGCCGATCCGCGTGGGCAACACCCTGCCGATCCGCAACATCCCGGTGGGTTCGATCATCCACTGCATCGAGCTGCAAGTCGGCAAGGGTGCCCAGGTGGTGCGTTCCGCCGGTGCTTCCGCCACGCTGCTGGCCCGTGAAGGCACGTACGCCCAGGTGCGTATGCGTTCGGGCGAAGTGCGCAAGATCCATATCGAGTGC
>JAYNNS010000367.1:0-2757 GCA_038112835.1 Curvibacter sp.
TCCTCGACGTGGTGCAGGACCAGAAGCTGGTTGAAAAACACGGCAAGGCCCAGGGCCTGGACATCCAGGTCGAGTGGGCCCAGATCTCGGGTGCCACCGCCATGAACGAGGCCCTGCTGGCCGGCTCGCTGGACGTGGTCTCGGCCGGCGTGCCGCCCATGCTCACGCTCTGGGACCGCACCAAGGGCAAGCAGAACGTCAAGGCCGTGGCGGCCCTGGGCGCGCTGCCCAACTACCTGCTCACGACCAACCCCAACATCAAGACGCTCCAGGACTTCAGCGACAAGGACCGTATCGCCGTGCCGGCCGCGGGCACCGGCTTCCAGTCGCGCACGCTGCAGATCGAGACGGCCAAGCTCTACGGCATTTCGCAGGCCAAGAAGTACGACGCCATCTCCGTCAGCCTGCCGCACCCGGACGCCACGGCCGCGCTGATCGCCGGCGGCACCGAGATCAACTCGCATTTCTCCAGCGCGCCTTTCTACTACCAGGCCCTGGCCGGCAACCCCAAGGTGCGCAAGGTGCTGAGCAGCTACGACATCCTGGGCGGCCCGGCCACCTTCAACGTGCTCTACACCACGCAGAAGTTCCACGACGAGAACCCCAAGACCTACAAGGCCTTCTACGCCGCGCTGCGCGAGGCGGCCGAGTTCATCCGCAAGGACAAGGCCAAGGCGGCCGAGATCTTCATCCGCGTGCAGAAGTCCAAGCTGGACCCGGCCCTGGTGCGCAAGATCATCGAAGACCCCGAGAACGACTTCACCGCCAACCCGCAGAACACCTACATCTATGCCGACAAGCTGCATGGCATCGAGGTGCTGAAGAACAAGGCCGGCTCGTGGAAGGACTACTTCTTCGAGGAAGCCCATGCGCATCCGGGCAGCTGAGGCCGACGTGGCAACCATCACCTCCCTGCACCCGGCGGCCAGCCCCGCCGTGCCGCAGCCCCTGCTGGCCGTGGATGGCGTGAGCCTGGAATACCGCACGCCCGGGCGTGTGGTGCGCGCCACGCACCGCGTGAGCTTCGACGTGCATGCCGCGGACCGCTTCGTGCTGCTCGGCGCTTCGGGCTGCGGCAAGTCCACGCTGCTCAAGGCCGTGGGCGGCTTCATAGCCCCCGTCGAGGGCGAGATCCGCCTCGACGGTCAGGCCGTGCACGGCCCCGGCCCGGACCGCATCGTCGTGTTCCAGGAGTTTGACCAGCTGCCGCCCTGGAAGACCGTGCAGCAGAACGTGATGTTCCCGCTGCTGGCCTCGCGCCGCCTGGGTCGCCGTGAAGCGGCCGAGCGCGCCCTGCATTACCTGGACAAGGTGGGCCTCTCGGCCTTTGCCCAGTCCTACCCGCACCAGCTCTCGGGCGGCATGAAACAACGCGTGGCCATTGCGCGCGCCCTGGCCATGCAGCCGCGTGTGCTGCTGATGGATGAGCCCTTCGCCGCGCTGGACGCGCTCACGCGCCGCAAGATGCAGGAAGAGCTGCTGGCCCTGTGGGAAGAGGTGCGCTTCACGCTGCTTTTCGTGACCCATTCGATCGAGGAGGCCCTGGTCGTGGGCAACCGCATTGGCCTGCTGTCGCCGCACCCGGGCCGCGTGCGCGCCGAGATCAACAGCCACCAGTTCGATCTGCACAGCAGTGGCAGCGCCGAATTCCAGGCCACGGCGCAACGTATCCACCGCCTGCTGTTTGACGAGACGCCGCCGGTCGCTCCGGCCACCGATGCGCCGGCTCGTCAGTTCGCCTGAGTTTTCCATGAGCACCCTGAACCCACCCATCCGCCCCGAATACGAACGCCCGCTGGAGGCGCTTGCCGCCGCGCCGGCTGTACGCCTGCTGCCCTGGACCGCACGCCTGTGGGAGCAGGGCTGGCTGCGCAAATCGCTGCTGCTGGCCGTGCTGGCCGGGCTGTGGGAAATCTTCGCGCGCTGGCAGGACAACGACCTGCTGCTGCCCACCTTCCTCGCCACCGCACGTGCGCTGGTCGATGGCCTGGCCACGGGCGAGCTGCTCGTCAAGGCGCAGATCTCGCTGAGCGTGCTGCTGCAGGGCTACTTCGGCGGCATCGTCGCGGCCTTGGTGCTGACCACGCTGGCCGTGTCCACCCAGTTCGGGCGCGACCTGCTGAGCACGCTGACGGCCATGTTCAACCCGCTGCCGGCGATCGCCTTGCTGCCGCTGGCCCTGCTGTGGTTCGGCCTGGGCCGCGGCAGCCTGGTCTTCGTGCTCGTGCACTCAGTGCTGTGGCCGCTGGCGCTCAACACCTATGCCGGTTTCCAGGGCGTGCCCGAGACGCTGCGCATGGCCGGGCGCAATTACGGCCTCCAGGGCCTGCGCTTCGTGTTCCAGATCCTGATTCCGGCGGCGTTGCCGTCCATCCTCTCCGGGCTCAAGATAGGCTGGGCCTTCGCCTGGCGCACGCTGATCGCCGCCGAACTCGTGTTCGGCGCTTCTTCCGGCAAGGGCGGCCTGGGCTGGTTCATCTTCCAGAACCGCAACGAGCTCAACACCGACCGCGTGTTTGCAGGCCTGGTGCTGGTGGTGCTCATCGGCCTGCTGGTGGAGAACGTGGTGTTTGCGACGCTGGAGCGGCTGACGGTGCGTCGTTGGGGCATGCAGCGCTGAGACTCCCGTCCGGAAGGAGTCGTGCTGGGAGAGCCGATATCCTGCGCAGTCTGTCCAGTTCTTGCCAACTCGTACGAGTTTTCTGCAGTTATCATGGACTGCATAGCCAAGTGGAATTTTGGCCAGGGGAGTCGATA
>JAYNNS010000368.1:0-2733 GCA_038112835.1 Curvibacter sp.
CCTTCGCCCTGCTGGGCGGCCAGGAGCTGGTGGAGGGCTGGGTCATGTCCATGAACCTGACCAAGACCGAGTTCCTGATCCTGAGCCAGGTCATCATCTTCATCCTGGGCTGGCCGCTGGAGTGGACCGAGATCATCGTGATCTTCATGCCCATCTTCATCCCGCTGCTCGACAACTTCGGCGTCGATCCGCTGTTCTTCGGCCTGCTCGTGGCGCTGAACCTGCAGACCGCCTTCCTGTCGCCGCCGGTGGCCATGTCCGCCTTCTACCTGAAGGGGGTGAGCCCGCCGCACGTGACGCTGAACCAGATCTTCGCCGGCATGCTGCCCTTCATGGGCATCCAGGTCCTGGCGATCTTCCTGCTGTACCAGTTCCCGGGCATCGGCATGTGGCTGCCCCAGGTGCTGTACAAGTAATCAGCGATCTGCCCGAGGGCAGGGAAAACAAGGGGCGCTTCGGCGCCCCTTTTTCTTGGCCGGACGGGGCGAAAAGGCTAAGATTGACGTTTACGTAAACGTCAACCGAGCCCGCGCATGACCCAGCTCTCCGCCGACTACCAGGCCCTGGCCAGCTACCGCCCGAAACACAAGGTGCGCTTCGTCACGGCCGCCAGCCTGTTCGACGGGCACGACGCGGCCATCAACATCATGCGCCGCATCCTGCAGGGCATGGGCGCCGAGGTCATCCACCTCGGCCACAACCGCAGCGTGGACGAGGTCGTCACCGCTGCGCTGCAGGAGGATGTGCAGGGCATCGCGGTCAGCTCCTACCAGGGCGGCCACGTCGAATACTTCAAGTACATGATCGACCTGCTGAGACTGCGCGGTGGGCAGCACATCCAGGTCTTCGGCGGTGGTGGCGGCGTCATCGTGCCGGCCGAGATCCGCGAACTGCAGGACTACGGCGTCACGCGCATCTACAGCCCCGAGGACGGGCAGCGCATGGGCCTGCAGGGCATGATCGGCGAGATGGTCATGCGCTGCGACCAGGACCTGACCGGGCATGCGCCCCGCCAGCTCGCAGCCGTCCAGGGCCATGGGGAGATGGCCTGGCGCGCGCTGGCACAGCTCATCACCGCGCTGGAGAACGGTCGCGCCGATGCCGGGCTGCTGCAGGCCCTGCGCGCAGGCGCGGCCCAGTGCCGCACGCCGGTGCTGGGCATCACGGGCACAGGCGGTGCCGGCAAGTCCAGCCTGACCGATGAACTGATCCGCCGCCTGCGCCTGGACCAGGGTGACGCGCTGCGCGTGGCGGTGATCAGCATCGATCCCTCGCGCCGCAAAAGCGGCGGCGCCTTGCTGGGCGACCGCATCCGCATGAACGCCATCTCGCCTTGGAGTCAGGGTCCGCGCATGAGCGCCGCCGGGCCGTCCCAAGGTGCGAAAGCTCCCTCGGGGGGCAGCGAACCCCACGCAGAAGGGAGCGTGGGAGCCCGTGTATTCATGCGCTCGCTGGCCACGCGCGACGCCGGCAGCGAGATCTCCCAGGCCCTGCCCGACGTGGTGGCGGCCTGCAAGTGCGCGGGTTTCGACCTCGTCATCGTCGAAACCTCGGGCATCGGCCAGGGCGATGCGGCCATCGTGCCGCACGTGGACGTGCCGCTGTATGTGATGACGCCCGAGTTCGGTGCCGCCAGCCAGCTCGAGAAGATCGACATGCTGGACTTCGCCGAGTTCGTGGCGATCAACAAGTTCGACCGCAAGGGCGCGGCCGACGCGCTGCGCGACGTGGCCAAGCAGATCCAGCGCAACAAGGAAGCTTGGGGCACGCCGCCCGAGCAGATGCCGGTCTACGGCACCATGGCCGCGCGCTTCAACGACGACGGCGTGACGGCCCTCTACCAGGCGCTCAAGGTCCGATTGGCCGCGCTGGGCCTGCCGCTGCAGCCGGGCCGTCTGCCGCAGGTCAGCGTGCGCCACAGCAGCAACCAGACGCCCATCGTGCCGGCACAGCGCACGCGTTACCTGGCCGAGATCAGCGACACCGTGCGCGGCTACAAACAGCGCGCGCGGGCCCAGGCCCGGCTGGCACGCGAGATCCAGCAGCTGCGCGAGGCCGCGCGCATGCTCAGCGTGGACAAGCCCGACCGCCCCAAGGCCGCCGAGGCCGCCATCGACCTGGCCCAGTCGCGCGAGCTGCAGATGGACGCCGACGCGCGCAAGCTGCTGGCCCAGTGGCCAGCCATGCAGCAGGCCTACGCCGGCGACGAATACGTGGTGAAGATCCGCGACAAAGAAATCCGTACCGCACTGACCACGCGCAGCCTCAGCGGCACCACCATCCGCAAGGTGGCCCTGCCGAAGTACGAGGACCATGGCGAAATCCTCCAGTGGCTGATGCTGGACAACGTGCCCGGCAGCTATCCCTACACGGCCGGCACCTTCGCCTTCAAGCGCGAGAACGAGGACCCCACGCGCATGTTCGCGGGCGAGGGCGATCCCTTCCGCACCAACAAGCGTTTCAAGCTGCTGTCCGAGGGCATGCCGGCCAAGCGTCTGTCCACGGCCTTCGATTCGGTCACGCTTTACGGCAACGACCCGGACCGGCGCCCCGACATCTACGGCAAGGTGGGCAACTCGGGGGTGAGCATTGCCACGCTGGACGACATGAAGGTGCTCTACAGCGGCTTCGACCTGTGCAACCCGGCCACGTCGGTCAGCATGACCATCAACGGCCCGGCGCCGACCATTCTCGCCATGTTTATGAACACGGCGATCGAGCAGAACCTGGAGA
>JAYNNS010000369.1:0-2706 GCA_038112835.1 Curvibacter sp.
GTCCACAACGGAACGGCCCGTTTCACGAATCTCGTGCAGCTGTTCGTTGGAAGCTGCCAGCAGCTCGGTGGAGGTCTGGTCCACCTCGGCCGTGGTCTGCGCCACCTGGGCGGCCGTGTTCTGCACGTTGCCCACCAGCAGTCGCAGTTCCTCCACCGTGTAGTTGACCGAGTCGGCGATGGCGCCCGTGATGTCCTCGGTCACCGTGGCCTCCTGGGTCAGGTCGCCTTCGGCCACCGTCTGCAGTTCGTTCATCAGTCGCAGAATGGCGGCCTGGTTGGCGTCGTTGACGCGCTTGGCTTCCTGCTCCTGGCGCTCGGCTTCGAGCCGCTGCGATTCGGCCATCACCTGGCGGCGGCGGCTGTCCATCAGCTGCACGCGGGCCAGGCCGGCCGCGCAGACCAGGGCGAAGATGGCGGCACCGACCAGGGCCAGCAGCGAGGTGGGACCCAGGCCCGTGCGCGTGGCCAGCTGGGCCTGCAGGGTCTCGAGGTCGCGCCGCAACGGCTCGGAGTCGTTGATCACGGTGATCTGGGCGCTGCGCGCCGAGACCAGGCCCTGCAGGTTGCCCAGAATGGCGCCGGCCTGGGTACGGGTCTGCTCGTAGAGCTTGATCAGCGCGTCGATCTGCTCGCGGGTCTGCGGGTCCTTGGTGGCGTTCAGGCGCAGCTCCGGGCTGCCGTCCAGCAGGCCCTGGGCGATTTCCTTGAAGGAGTTCAGGTCCTTGCCCAGCAGGAACACGGCTTCCGGGCTCACGCCTTCGGCCGTCAGGAATTCGTTGGAGGACTTGCCGATGCGCTGGGTCAGCATCACGAGCTGGCCGGCGGCCGAGATCTCGGCGGCGCTGGCGTTCTGCTGCAGCTTGAGCGAGGACACGGTCTCGGCGATCTCGAGCAAGTCGGAGGACTGGCGGTTGATCGTGCGCAGGGCCGTGCCCACCTGGGTCAGGATCTTCTCCTGCGCCAGGATCGCCGCCGCACTCTTCTCGGCCCGCTCCATCAGGGGCAGGACCTTCTCCAGTTCGGGCAAGAGATCGGCGTCGATGGGCTCCAGACGCTGGGTGTAGTCACCATCACGCAGGCCCCGGACCGTCCGCACCAGGTAGCCCGAGCTCTCGCGCACCTCGGCAAAAGCCGCCGGCACCCCCACCAGGGCCTGCGACACCGACTTGGCCAGACGTTGCGACTGCATCAGGGACTGACCCGTCGCGTTCAGCTGCTGGGCCACGCGGTCGGCAGCGGTCAGCGCAACGAAGGCGATCGCACCCAGCATCACCAGGGCCAGGCCCAGCAGCCACCAGAGCAGACGCTGCTGCTCGGCGATCGGGCGCCGGCCCAGCAGGGGCACGTTGACCATGTCGTCCTGATCCAGCGACACGGGCGCGGGCCCCTCCGGCAGCAGGGTGTCGGCCTTCTCGGCGCCCGGGCCCCGCGGCAGGGCCGTCAGGTCGTCCGGCATGGCCAGGCTCAGCCCGACGCTCTGCTCCGTGTCAGGCGCCTTCTTCTTGCCAAAAAGTTTGTTGAGGACGGACATGTTGCAACCTTCAGGTTTGTTAGGGTGACCTGTCTTCAGGCACTGATACTCAGAAACTCGCTCATCTGCGACAGCTGCTGCAGATTGATCTCCTGCCAGCGGCTGCCGTCGGCATCGACGTAGCGGTTGCCGAAATAGGGAGGGGCATCCTCAGGCGGAGGCTCCGACCCCGAAAATGCGCCGACATGGCGCAGACCGGCCAGGGAATCGATCAGCAGGCAGCAATTGATGTCCAGGGCGGTGTTGAACGTCACCACGCTGGCCTCGGCCCAGTACTGCTCGGTCCGCAACGGCGCCTTGCCGGCGATGAAGGACGCCAGATCGACCACCCCGTAGAGGCCGCCGCGCAGATTGACCACGCCCAGAAACCAGGACTGCGAATAGGGCACCGACTGCACCGAAGGCAGCGGAAAAATCTCACCCGACTGGGCCAGGGGCAGGAGATAGTCCTGCCCGCCCGCGCGCACCGCCAGCCACGAAATGGAGAGACCTTCGGCCTTGGCCGCTTGCAACCGGCTAGCCAGTCGTGATTGCAGGTCCCTGAGAGCTTCGCGATTGGCCATGGGTCGCGGTCAGCCCAGCGCCTTGATCTTGCCCAGCAGCTCGGCCTCGTCCACCGGCTTGGTCACGTAGTCGCGCGCACCCTGGCGCATGCCCCAGACCCGGTCGGTTTCCAGGTTCTTGCTGGTGCAGATGATGATCGGAATGTCGGCGTACTCGGGGGTCCGGTTGATGGCGCGGGTCAGCTGGAAGCCGTTCTGCCCGGGCATCACCACATCCATCAGGATCAGGTCCGGCTTTTCCTCGGAGAGTCGCCGGAAGGCATCGTCGGCGTCCTCGGCCGTCTTCACGGTCATGCCGTTCTTCTGCAACAGATCGGTCAGAAACATCAATTCCGTCTTGGAATCATCGACGATCAGAACTTTGCGGATGGGCATCAACTTACTCCTTGCGAGACTATGCCAAACTGCTGCACGGCCTGCAACAACTGGTCTTTGGTGAATGGCTTGGTGAGGTAGTCCTGTGCACCGACCATGCGGCCACGCGCCTTGTCGAAGAGACCATCCTTGGAGGACAGCATGATGACGGGCGTGTTGGTGAATTTCGGGTTGCGCTTGATGATGGCGCAAGTCTGGTAGCCATCAAGGCGCGGCATCAGGATGTCACAAAAAA
>JAYNNS010000370.1:0-1780 GCA_038112835.1 Curvibacter sp.
CCAGCCAGAACGATACGGGGGCCGACATCAGTCGCGTCTCCGTGGGCGGCGTGCTCAACTTCTGAGCGGGTTGCGCACACCTCGAGGCCGGGCCCTGCCCGGCCTTTTTCTTTGTACCTGCCGGCTTTGGGGACATCACATTTGCTTACATCGTCCTGCGCCCAGGGTCGGACAATGCGGCCCGCGTTGCCCTCGTGGCGACGTGTCCTTCAACAAAGACAAGGAATGGAATGCCATGAAAAAACTGCTACCCGCACTCCTGCTCTGCGGCGCCGTCCTGAGCCCCGCAGCGGCCCAGAACTCGCGCTACTACGGCGCGGTCGATTACGGCACCGTCCGCTACAACGGCCCCGGCGACTACTCCAGCCCCGGCGCCCTGACCCTGTCCGGGGGCTACCACCTCTTCAACAACCTGGATCTCGAAGCCGGTGTCACCCTGGTCGGCAAGGCCGATGCCGACCTGCCGGGCCGCGGCCGGGTCGACGTGAGCGAGCACATCGTGCATGCCGTCGCGGTGGGCAAGGTGCCGATCAACCCGCAGATCACCCTCTTCGGCAAGGCCGGCCTGGGCCTGCACGACGGCAGCATCAACGGCCTGCCCGACGACCTGATCTACGGCTTCGGCATGCAGGTGCGCTTCGACCGTGAGCTCAGCATGCGCGTGCAGTACGAAAGCCTGGGCCGCACGCAGCTGCCCGGTGGCAACACCGCCGACATGAACCGTCTGTCCCTGGGCCTGGCCTACAACTTCTGAGGCTAGCGCCGCCAGCCGCGGACCAGCAGCCACTGGCTGCTGGCCGTGGCCAGCAGCAAGATGGCATAACCGGCCACCTTGCCGTCACGGCCCAGCCACCACAGGGCCAGCCACAGGGCTGCGACGCCCACGGCGAAATTCACCAGCATCTGCGCCCACCAGGGTACGAGCGCGTTCTGCGCCCGGAAAAAAGGCCGCCCGAGCAAGGGCAGCAACAGCGCCACCCCGAAGGCCGGGGCGACGAAGTTGAGCAGGTGATAAAGGATGTCGTGCAGGTTCATGCCATGGGGGCCGCTACGCCCTTTGCGCGGGCCGGGGAACGCAGCGGGCCGCAAATTTTATAATGCGGGTCATGGCAGTCTGGGCTCTCGGCATCAACCACACGACCGCGCCGCTCGATCTGCGCGGCCGTTTCGCTTTTGCGTTGGACCAGCTGCAGCCCACACTGCAGGGCCTGCGCGGCGCCCTACCCCGCGCGCCCGAGGCCGCCATCCTCTCCACCTGCAACCGCACGGAGATCTACTGCGCCGGCGAGCGCAGCGAGATCGCCCCCACGCTGCAGTGGCTGGCACACAGCGGCGGTGTCTCGGCCGAGGAGCTGCGCAGCCACACCTATATGCTCGAAGGAGGCCAGGCCGCGCGCCACGCCTTCCGCGTGGCCAGCGGGCTGGATTCCATGGTGCTGGGCGAACCCCAGATCCTGGGCCAGCTCAAGGACGCCGTGCGCGTGGCCGAAGAGGCGGGCGCCCTGGGCACCACGCTGAACCAGCTCTTCCAGCGCAGCTTCGCCGTGGCCAAGGAAGTCCGCAGCTCCACCGAGATCGGCGCCCACTCCATCAGCATGGCCGCCGCGGCCGTGCGGCTGGCGGGCAACCTCTTCGAGGACCTGCACGAGGTGCGCATCCTCTTCGTCGGCGCGGGCGAGATGATCGAACTCGCGGCCACGCACTTCGCCGCGAAGAACCCGCGCGCCATGGTCATCGCCAACCGCACGCTGGACCGCGGCGAGAAGCTGGCCAGCCGCTT
>JAYNNS010000370.1:1790-2694 GCA_038112835.1 Curvibacter sp.
ACCATGCGCCTGGCCGAGCTGCCCGAGCGCCTGCACGAGTTCGACGCCGTCATCAGCTGCACGGCCAGCACCCTGCCGCTGATCGGCCTGGGCGCGGTCGAACGCGCGCTCAAGCAGCGCAAGCACCGCCCCATGTTCATGGTGGACCTGGCCGTGCCGCGCGACATCGAGCCCGAGGTCAAGGACCTGGGCGATGTCTACCTCTACACCGTGGACGACCTCGCCGCCGTGGTGCAGACCGGCCAGGCCAACCGCCAGGCCGCCGTGGCCCAGGCCGAGGTCATCATCGACGCCGGCGTGCAGAGCTTCCTGCACTGGATGGACCAGCGCAGCGCCGTGCCCCTGATCCAGCAGCTCAACGCCCAGGCCGACGAATGGCGCACCGCCGAAATCGCCCGTGCGCGCAAGCTGCTCGCCAAGGGCGAGGACGTGGACGCGGTGCTCGAGGCCCTGTCCAAGGGACTGACGCAGAAGATGCTGCACGGCGCCTTGGCCGAACTGCACACGGGCGACGCCGCCGCGCGCGAGCGCGCTGGCGCCGCCATCCAGCACTTCTTCCTGCGCAAAGAGCGTTAGCGGCGCTGCCCGCCGCCGTCCCCGCGCGCCCGCACCGGCGCCGGGCCGTCCACCGACCGCTTCTTTGTATGAAACCGTTTCTCAGGCAACAACTCGAACGCTACGCCCAGCGCCTCGAAGAGCTGGACTTCCTGCTCTCGCGCGAGGACATCATGGCCGACATGGGCCAGTTCCTCGTGCTCTCGCGCGAGCACAACGAGGTCACGCAGATCGCCGGCCGCTACGCGCGCTACCGGCAGCGCGAGGCCGACCTGGCCGGTGCGCAGGAGATGCAGGCCGACCCCGACATGGCCGAGATGGCGCGCGAGGAGATCGCCGCCGCCACCGC
>JAYNNS010000371.1:0-2678 GCA_038112835.1 Curvibacter sp.
CATGCCCTTGGTGTAGGCCGGCACCGGCACATTGACCAGGTTGTCCGCGTCCGAGCGCGAGCCGCCCGGCGGGTAGAAGGGATGCTGGTAGAAGCTCACCATGAGGATGCGCGGATCGCCGGCCACGATGTCCTCGGTGCCGTTGCCGTGGTGCACATCGAAGTCCACGATGGCCACGCGCTTGAGGCGGTGCCGCTCCACCGCGTACTTGGCGGCCACCGCCACGTTGTTGACGAAGCAAAAGCCCATGGCCTGCTCACGGCCCGCGTGATGGCCGGGTGGACGCACGGCACAGAAGGCGTTCTCGAGCTCGCCGGCGATCACCGCGTCGGTGGCGGCCAGGGCCGCGCCGGCGCCGCGCAGGATGGCGTTCCAGGAATCCACGTTCATGGCGGTGTCCGGATCGATCATGGCGTAGCGCGGTCCCCCGGCCAGCTGCTCGTCGGCCAGCGTGGCGCTCATGCCGCGCAGCGCCAGCACATGCGTGCGGCTGTGCGCGAGCTCCACCTCGTCCAGCGAGGCCATGGGCGCCTCGATGCGCGTGAGCGCATGGTCCACGCCACTGACCAGCAGCCGCTCCTCGATCGCATCGAGCCGCTCGGGACATTCGGGGTGGCCCGGACCCATCTCATGCTTGCGGCAATCGCCGTGCGTGTAATAGCCAGTCTTGCTCATCGCTCACCCGATTTCGGTTATGGTCGCGTCATGGACGTCCCAGCCAAGATTAAAGCACTCCTCGCCCAGCTCAACAGCGTCATCGTCGGCAAATCCGTCCAGGTCAGCGATGGCGTCGCCTGCCTGCTCGCGGGCGGCCACCTGCTGATCGAGGATGCCCCGGGCGTGGGCAAGACCACCCTGGCGCACGCGCTGGCGCGCAGTTTCGGCCTGCAGTTCTCGCGGGTGCAGTTCACGGCCGACCTCATGCCCAGCGACCTCTCGGGCGTCTCGGTCTATGACCGCAACCAGGGCAGCTTCGTGTTCCATCCGGGTCCGGTCTTCTCCCAGGTATTGCTGGCCGACGAGATCAACCGTGCCAGCCCCAAGACCCAGAGCGCGCTGCTCGAGGCCATGGAGGAACGCCAGGTCACCATCGAAGGCGAGACGCGGCCCCTGCCTTCGCCCTTCTTCGTGATCGCCACGCAGAACCCGCAGGAACAACTGGGTACGCACCCCTTGCCCGAATCGCAGCTCGACCGCTTCCTCATGCGGATCTCGCTCGGCTACCCGGACCGCGCCGCCGAGCGCGCGTTGCTGGCCGGTCGCGAGCGGCGCGAGATGGTGGAGCAGCTGCCGGGCCTGCTTGCCGCGCAGGAGCTGCTGGCCCTGCAGCAGCAGGTGCTGGCCGTGCATGCCGCGCCGCCCCTGCTGGACTACCTGCAGGACCTGATCGCCGCCACCCGAGACGGCCGCTGGTTCGTGCAGGGCCTGTCGCCACGCGCCGGCCTGGCCGTGCTGCGCGCGGCCAAGGCCCAGGCCCTGGTCAACGGACGCGACTACGTGGCGCCGGACGATGTGCAGGCCATCCTGCCGCAGACCACGGCGCACCGCCTCGTGCCCGTGGCCAGCGCAGGCCGCGGTCCGCTGGAACAGGTGCACGCCCTGCTCGACGCCGTGCCCCTGCCCTGATCTCATGACACCCCCCCGCAGCGCCTCCGGCGCCTCCACCCCGGGGGGGCACCCCCCATGGACCGGCGAAGCCGGCTCCACGGCAGCCCGCGCATGGAACCCGGCGGCCCTGGTGCGTGCGAGATTTCAGCGCTGGTGGCAGGCGCGCCTGCCGCGCAGCGACACGCTCACGCTGACCCAGCGCAACGTCTACATCCTGCCCACGCGCGCCGGCCTGATGCTCGCCGCCACGCTGCTCGTGCTGCTGGTGGCCTCGATCAACTACCAGCTCAACCTCGGCTACCTGCTGACCTTCCTGCTCGGTGGCTGCGCCATCGTCAGCATGCACATCTCGCACGGCACGCTGCGCGGCCTCACGCTGGTGCTGCACCCGGTCGAGCCGCACCACGCCGACGCCCCGAGCAAGCTGCGCATCAGCCTGCACAACCCGCGCCAGACCGCGCGCTACGGCATCGGCCTGCGCGTGCACACGCCGGACCAGCAGGCCCACTGGGTCTGGTGCGACGTGCCGGGCCTGGGCAGCAGCGAGGTGGAACTCGTGCTGCCGGGACTGGCGCGCGGTCGCCACGACATCCCCACGCTGAGCGCCGAGACCCGTTTCCCCCTGGGCATCTTCCGTGTCTGGACGATCTGGCGCCCCGCAGCCAGCGTGCTGGTCTATCCCCGGGCCGAGACCGCACCACCGCGACTGCCGCCGGGCCAAGCCCACAGCAGTGGCGGCGCGGCGGCGCGCCATGTCGCCAGCCACGAATTCGACGGCGTGCGCCCCTACCGCCGCGGCGATCCGCTCAAGAGCGTCGTCTGGAAGAAGGCGGCCAAGACCGACGAACTGGTCAGCCGCGACAGCCTGCAGGCCCAGCACTTCCAGCTCTGGCTGGACCTGCGGGACACCCATGACGCCGGCCTGGAGTCCAGGCTCTCGCGCCTGTGCGCCTGGGTCCTGATGGCCGAGGCCCAGGAACTCGACTACGGCCTGCGCCTGCAGGGCGGCGAGCTGGGCCCGCCCCGGGGGCATTTGCACAGGCGCCAGGGCCGGCAGCGCGGCGCGGTCG
>JAYNNS010000372.1:0-2615 GCA_038112835.1 Curvibacter sp.
CACCAGGCGCAGGCCGACACTCACGCCGGCGGGCCGCTGCGGCAACAGGCCGGAGCGCACGCAGCGCGCCAGCACATCCTCTGCCATGGCACGGTAGGTCGTCCATTTGCCGCCGGTCACGGTCACCAGGCCGCTGGCCGCCTGCAGCACCGTGTGCTCGCGGCTGATGCTGCCGGTGTCGGCCTCGTCCCCGCCGGGGCGCACCAGGGGGCGCAGGCCCACCCAGATGCTCAGCACATCGGCCGGGCCGGGCGCGCGCGCCAGGTAACGGCCCGCCTCACCTAATATGAAATCCAGCTCGGCGCGCAGCGGCCGCGGCTCGCGCGGCAGGTCGCGGCGCGGTGTGTCCGTGGTCCCCAGCACCAGCTTGCCCAGCCAGGGCACGGCGAACAGCACCCGGCCGTCCGCCGTCCTGGGCACCAGCAGGGCGTGCTCACCGGGCAGGAAGGAGCGGTCCACCACCACGTGCACGCCCTGGCTCGGCGCCACCACCGGCGTCACCGCCTTGCCCTGCCCCGCGCCGTCGAGCGCGCGCAGGCCATCCACCCAGACGCCCGTGGCATTGACGACGCAGCGGGCGCGCACTTCATAGTCCTGCCCGTCGAGTGCATCGCGGCAGCGCAGGCCGACCAGGCGCGTGTTCTCATGCAGCAGCCCGGTGACCGGGCAGTAATTGAGCAGCAGCGCGCCCTCGCGCGCCGCGGTGCGCGCCAGCGCAATGGCCAGGCGCGCATCGTCGAACTGGCCATCCCAGTACTGCACACCGCCGCACAAGCCTTCGGCTCGCAAGCGCGGCAGGGCCGCCAGGGCCTGGGCCCGGCTCAGGAAACGCGTGCCGCCGAGGCCCGCGCGGCCGGCCAGCAGGTCGTAGAGCTTGAGGCCGAAGCCGTAAAACGGCGTCTGCCACCAGGCGTAGGACGGCATGACGAAGGAGAGGCGCGAGGCCAAGTGCGGCGCATTGGCCAGCACCGTGCTGCGCTCGTGCAGGGCCTCGCGCACCAGCGCGATATTGCCCTGGGCCAGGTAGCGCACGCCGCCGTGCAGCAGCTTGGTCGAGCGCGAGGAGGTGCCGCCGGCGAAGTCGTGCGACTCCAGCAGCACGACCGAGTAGCCACGTGCCGCGGCGTCCAGCGCCACGCCCAGGCCGGTGGCACCGCCGCCGACCACGGCCAGATCCCAGGTACGCGGCTCGGCCAGGCGCGCCAGCAGCTCGGCGCGGCGGGTCGGCAGGGGGGCGTCCGTGCCCATCTCAGCCCCGGGACCAGCCCTTGGCGCGCTCGACCGCCTCGTAGGCCAGGGCGGCGGCGTCCGACCCGGTGGGCTTGGACATGAAGTCGGCCCCGGCCCGGTCGGCCCAGACCTTCAGCTGCTCGACGGCGGCGGCGCGGAAGGTGTCGCCGGCGGCGATCAGCACGCGGGCGCCCTTCTCGGTCAGGTCGGCGGCGATCTTGCCCAGGGTCGTGGTCTTGCCCGAGCCGTTGACGCCGATGAACAGCACCACATAGGGGCGCGGACCGCTCAGCGGGTCGAAGTCGCCCTGGCGGTCGGACAGCTCGGCGGCGATCAGCTCGGCCAGGGCTTCCTTGACCTCTTCGTCAGAAGACGACTTGCCGAAACGCGCCTTGCCAAAGGCTTCGGTGATGCGGGCGGCGATCTGCGGACCGAGGTCGGCCTCGATCAGCATCTCTTCCAGGGCGTCCAGCTGTTCCTGGTCCAGGGGCTTCTTGGTGAAGACCCCCGTGACCTGCTCGGTCATCGCTTGAGAGGACCGGGTCAGGCCAGACGTCAGGCGCTGGAACCAGCCTTTTTTCTGCTCGGGCTTATCGCTCATCCGCGCCCCTTTAGTCGAACGGGCGAAAGTGTAAATCGGTTTTAACGGGTGATGGTTAGCGCCAAGCACGGCCGCGTGCCATGAAGGGGCATGGACTTGCAGCTTGACCCGCTCGGCACGGCGCTTTTCTGGCTCGACTACGCCGCTGTCGCCGTTTTTGGGGCAACCGGCGCCCTCGCAGCGGCTCGGCGCAAGCACGACATCATCACCTTCGGATTCTTCGCGGCGATCACCGGCGTCGGCGGCGGCACACTTCGCGACCTCTTGATCGGGGCCCCGGTCTTCTGGGTGCAGCGACCGGGCTACATCCTGGCCTGTCTGGCGGCGGCCACCGTCGTGTGGCTGCTGGGCAAGCGCGGCTGGCGGTTCCGGGCCCTGCTGTGGCTCGACGCCCTGGGCATGGCCGCCTACGCCGTGGTCGGCACGGCCAAGGCCCTGGGCCTGGGCGTCCATCCCTTCAGCGCCGTGGTCATGGGCGTGCTGACCACCGCCTTCGGCGGGGTGATCCGCGACGTGCTGGCCGAGGAGCCGAACCTGCTGCTGCGACGGGAGATCTACATTACCGCCGCGCTCTTGGGCGCGGGCGTGTTCGCGGTGCTGCAGCTGCTGGGCGCGCCGTTCTGGCCGGCCGGGGTCGCGGGGTTCAGCGCGGCGTTCGGGCTGCGGGCCTGCGCGATCAAGTTCGGATGGAGCCTGCCGGGGTTCGCGGGAGAGGATGAAGCCTCGGACGCCTAGATCTCAGGCGGCCTCGACGTCCTGAATCAAAGCCTGAACCGGAATGTTC
>JAYNNS010000373.1:0-2605 GCA_038112835.1 Curvibacter sp.
GCCTGGGCCCGGGCCGCCACCACGAGCAGCACGGCATCGCCGGCCTTGTGGCCGCGCGCGTCGTTGACGGCCTTGAAGTCGTCCAGGTCCAGGAACAGCAGGGCGCAGAGCTGGGCCGGCTGACGCTGCTGGCGCGAGAAGGCCATGAGCGCGCGGTCCTCGAACAGGCGCCGGTTGGGCAGGCCGGTGAGGTCGTCGTACATGGCGCGCTGCGCCATCAGGCCGCGGTTGCGGATCAGCAGGAAGAGCATGGTCCCGATCAGCAGGCCGGCCAGCACCGCCACGCTGCGGATGCCGGCACGCAGCGGCCCCGCGTCATCGGCCGAGACCGGACGCACGGCAATGGCCCAACGCCCGCCGGGCACCTGCATCTCCTGGATCAGGGTGTCGGGATGGCCGAACAGCGCCGGCGAGCCCCAGACCGCCTCCCCGTCCAGCCCCCGCCCGTCGCTGCCACGGATGGCGAAGTCGTAGCGCGGGTCGGCCGCCTCCGAACGCACGGCCCTGAACAGCGCATCCGGATCGATCACGGTGGACAGCAGGCCCCAGTAGCGGCCATCGAGCATGATAGGCATGCGGTAGATCAGGCCGCGGCCACCCTGCACGAGATCGACCGGGCCGGCCAGGGCCGCCTGGCCGCTGCGCGCGATGCGCTCGATGACGGGCCACTGGCCCGGCTGGTCCGGGTAGTACAGGCCGATCGCGCGCTCGTTGCCCTGGATCGGGTGGACATAGAGCAGCCGGTAGCCCACGGCCACCGCGAAATTGCGCACATGCCGGCTGCTGCGGTAGAGCTCGGCCAGCACGGCCTGCACCTCGCGCGGCTCGATGCTGTTGTTGCGCACCACCAGGTAGGCCGCCAGGCCGCTGTTCAGACTGAGCTGGGCGTTGAGCTCGCGCTCCAGCCGCACCTGCAGGGCGGTGGCATAGGACAGGGTGTCGATGTGGCGCTTGTTCTCGCGCTCCTGCAGCTGGGCGCGCAGGAAAGCCTCCCCGGCCGCCACCAGCATGGCCAGCACGGCCACGGCGCTGCTCAGTGCGAGGGCATGGCGGGACAGGAAGGACCGACTCGGCAGGCGCATGACGGCGGGAACGGGCTCCAGGGGCGCGCCCATTCTCTCAGACTCCAGCCAGCCCCGACACCGGCCTGCGCCTTATTCGGCCAGGGCGCAGTGCACGGGCCGGGCCTGCAGCAGGCGCACACAGACCTGGGGCTCGATGCCGACGAGGTAGCCGCGCCGCCCGCCGTTGATCAGGATGCGCGGCAGGGCCAGGATGCTCGCCTCGATATAGACCGGCATCTCGCGCCGGGTCCCGAAGGGCGAGGTCCCGCCTTTGGTTATACGCCGCGTCATCTTAGCCGATGGCATTTCCTTCTATAGAAATGTCTTCGACTAACACTCCCCTGTTAGCCGATGCCAATTTGACGCCCAGAGTTCGCAAATGTGCGTGCCAGAGTAGACCTTTTCCAGTTCCGGCCGGCGCGTGACGAAGCCACAAGCCTCCGACCATGTGTCGCGCATCGGCTGAGTTTCCAAGTCCCGGGAGTAGTTCCATCGTCACCTTGTCGCATGCCTCGATGCAAAAGTATTCAATCTTCCCAACCGGAACGTTCAACTCGTTCAGCTTCCTTGGAACATCGGAAAGTGCAGTTGCACCAGGGATGCGGTCAAGGTGACGGGGTGATCGATATGCGGTCCGCGGCGCTTGAGCAGCTCCACGGAAAGGGCGTTGTCTTCGGGTGCGACACGCAGGCCCAGGCGTAACGGCGCCGGCGACGACTCATGCCGCGCCTGCTCAGGGCGGAACGCAAACACCAGGGCCTGGGTCGAGGTACTGGCCAGCTGCAGGCGTCGCAGTTGTTCTGAGCGGGCCTGGGGCAACCAGGCCAGCAAGGCTCCCAGCTCCTGACAACGCAGGACCTGCTCGGCAGCCCAAAGGCGTTGCGCGGGCGTGGGCGCGTCGATGCGCAGGATCTGCTCGGCGCGCAGGCCTGCGGACACGAGGGCCGCGAGATTGGGCAGATGTGGCGCCCCGATCAGCACCAGCGAACCACGGTCGACGATCTGGCGCAAGGCAGGCAGCAGCGGGCGCCACTCGAGCAGTCTGGGCTGGGCCTGCAGGATCTCGGCCCACCCTTGTCAACGCGCGCATATCTTGGTACCTGCACCGATCTGCAGCAGATCATCGACTCGATCCCGGTCAAATGCGGCTACGCGGAACTCGTTCAAACCTTTACCAGGGTAACCATAACCCGAACGTCAAAGACTAGACCCGTATATTTTTCAACGATGCCAGGAAGTAATCGTCGCCACTTTGGTCACTTACCCCAATGATTCTGGTCACGATTTCGCGCTCAACGGTGATTGAGAGAATCTGTATTGCCTGGAAGAGATCATCTTCCTGAACTGAGAACTTGCGAGCAACTTCTGGAGACAGCAGAAGCTCAATGTACTTAAACACAAGACACATCGCCACGCTCAGACTTTCTGTCGATTCTGCACCGCCTTTCACCATCAACTCAACTCGGCGAAGATCCAATGCCAAGGACAACAAAATCGACTCGCTTAGCTTTGAAGGAAGTAGCTCAGATATGGGCTGAGAC
>JAYNNS010000374.1:0-2584 GCA_038112835.1 Curvibacter sp.
GTTCACGGCCCCGGGTTCGATGCGCTGCACCGAGCCCACGCTGTCGCGGTGCATCTGCGCGCCCTCGAACAGATAGGTCCCCGTGGCCAGGCCGAGGTGCGGGTGCGGGCGCACATCGTGCGCACGCCCTGGCGTCTCGGTCACCGGGCCGAAGTGGTCGAAGAAGACGAAGGGGCCGACAGAACGCTGCGCCGCCGCCGGCAGCAGGCGACGCACCAGGAAGCCGCCACCGAGGTCCTTGTCGTGGCCCGAGAGGGTGAGCAGGGCGTCGGCCATGGCCTGGTCCCTCAGCCGTAGAGCCGGGCCGTGATGCCCGCCACGCGCTGGCCGAACAGGCGCGCGGTCTCCAGATCACTGGCCTCCATCTTGTCGGCCGGTGCATCCGAAGGCGTCTGCCCCATCAGGCCGACGTTGGCAGCGATGTGGTTCACATCGCTGCGCCTGGAATCCCGGGTGTTGTGGTAGACCAGCCCCAGCCCCACCCAGATGCCGCTGTGCTGCATGGCCAGGGTGTGCAGATAGGCCAGCGTGGAGGCCTTGTCGCCACTGACGTTGGCGCTGTTGGTGAAACCGGCAAAGACCTTGTCCTTCCAGGCCTGGGTGTACCAGGGCTTGCTGGTGGCGTCGGCGAACTTCTTGAACTGCCAGCTCACACCGCCCATGTAGGTGGGCGAGCCCATGACGATGGCGTGCGCCGCGTTCAGCGCGTCCCAGCCCCCGGCAGGCAGGTTGCCCTCGGCGTCGATGGCGATGAGCTCGGCGTTCGCGCCTTCGGCGACCGCCTGGGCCAGGCGCTGGGTGTGGCCATAACCCGAGTGATAGACAACGGCAACCTGGGCCATGCGGCGACTCCTGGAGATGCGATCGACGAAAAAGAGAACGAAGACAGGCGCGGTGCCGGCACCCATGCCGGAAAAGCACGATGCAGCTTACCTGCGCTTGCCGTCCAGGCTCCAGGCACCCGCGCCATGGGCTGCGAGCACTAAGCGGCCGCCGACCACCGCGATGTTCTTGAAGAACAGCAGCTGCTGCATGAAGGCCTGCTCGGCCGGCACGCTCCAGTAGGCGTGGAAGAAGAAGCTGGCCACCAGGGTGAACAGCGCCAGCACCAGGGCGGCGATGCGGGTCTGGTAGCCCACGATCAGCGCCGCAGCGCCCAGCACCTCGACTGCGATGGCGAGGACCGCGCCGACCGCAGGCAGCGGCAGGCCGACCGAGCCGATGTAGCCCACCGTGCCGGCGAAGCCGGTGATCTTGCCGATGCCCGCGGGCAGGAAGAGCGCGGCCAGCAACAGGCGGCCGGCCAGATTCAGGGGGTTTTGCAGTGACGTGAACATAGGGACTCCTAGGGTTGAGTGAGAGACGGATCAGGCCGCGAGATCGAACACCAGAACCTCCGCATCGCGCCCGGCCTGGAGTTCGATGCGGTTTTCGCGCGCCAGCAGCGCGGCGTCACCGCCGCTGAGCTGCTGGCCGTTGACCTGCAGCTCGCCGCGCACCAGGTGCACATACGCCCGGCGTGCAGGGTCGAGCTCCAGCGTGGCGCGCTCGGCACCGTCGAACAGGCCGGCGTACAGGCGTGCATCGGCATGGATCCTGACCGAGCCTTCAGCCGCGTCGGGCGAGGCCACCAGACGCAGGCTGCCGCGCTTCTCGGCCTCGGCAAAGCTCTTCTGCTCGTAGCTGGGCGGGATGCCGCGCACGTTGGGCTCGATCCAGATCTGCAGGAAGTGCGTGGTGTCCTGCGGCGCGTGGTTGTACTCGCTGTGCATCACGCCGCGGCCCGCGCTCATGCGCTGCACATCGCCGGGCGGGATGGCACGGCCGTTGCCCATGCTGTCCTTGTGAGCCAGCTCGCCCGAGAGCACGTAGCTGATGATCTCCATGTCGCGGTGGCCGTGGGTACCGAAGCCGGTGCCCGGAGCGATGCGGTCCTCGTTGATCACGCGCAGATTGCCCCAGCCCATGTGCTCGGGGTCGTAGTAGCCGGCGAAGGAAAAGCTGTGGAAGGACTTGAGCCAGCCGTGGTCGGCGTAGCCGCGATCCTGGGACTTGCGAATGTTCAGCATGGAGGGCTCCTTCCTCTGTACGCAGACACGGCGCCTGCGATGGGATGAACTGTAGGCCGGCCCGCGCTTTTTGCGATCCATCGGCTTTGATGGCATGATTCAAATAAATTGAAGTAAAGTCAAGCCACCATGCAAACCGCCCGCGACGTCCTGACCCCCGATGCCCTGGCCATGCTGCAGGCCATCGAGGAGGCCGGCAGCTTCGCCGCGGCGGCGCGCAACCTGGGCCTGGTGCCCAGCGCCCTGACCTACCGCGTGCGCCAGATCGAGGATGCGCTGGACGTGCTGCTCTACGACCGCAGCTCGCGCCAGGCGCGTCTCACCGCAGCCGGTGCCGAACTGCTGCGCGAAGGCCAGCGCCTGTTGAGCGAGATCGACGCCGTGGCCCACCGCGTCAAGCGCGTGGCCACGGGCTGGGAGCCGCAGCTCACCGTCACGCTCGACGGGATCATCCACCGCACCACGGCCATGGAACTCTGCGAAAGCTTCTTCGGCCTGGGCGCACCCACGCGCCT
>JAYNNS010000375.1:0-2546 GCA_038112835.1 Curvibacter sp.
CCCAAGGCTGCGCCGGCCTCTGCCGCCCGCGACGACGACTGGGAATCGTTCTGAGCGGGCGACCGCCTGAGACCTGGACCGGCGTCAAGGTTCAGGCAAGGCGCGAAACGATCATGGGTTCACATCAGCTGGCGGCCAGGCCGCACCCGGAGGCCCCCGCGTGACCCTCGACCTCATCTACAGCACCGCCCTGCTGCTGGCGCTGTCGGCGCTGTACGAGTTCAACCTCCGGCTCTGGGGTGAACGCCGGCTGGCCGCCACCGTGAGCGCCGGCCTGATCTTCGGGGCCATCTGCATCTTCGGCATGCTGCATCCGGCGCGGCTGGCGCCCGGCGTGATCTTCGACGGCCGCTCGGCCATCCTGGGCGTGGCCGGTATCTTTGCCGGGCCGCTGGCCGCGGTGATCGCCGGCCTCATGGCAGCGGCCTACCGGCTCAGCCTGGGCGGCGCGGGGGCCTGGGTCGGCGTGGCGGTGATCAGCACCTCGGTGCTGGCCGGCCTGTTCATGCGTCATGCGCTGCGCCGCGGCTGGACCCAGCCCAAGCTGCTGGACTTCCTGATCTTCGGCACCCTGCTGCACATCATCTGCCTGGGCTGGTTCCTGCTGCTGCCGACCCAGCATCTGTACAAGCTGCTCGACACCCTGCTCTGGCCCTACCTCTTCGTGCTGGGCCCCAGCACGGCCCTGCTGGCCCTGCTGCTGCAGGACCTGGAGGAACAGCGGCACGCCCGCCAGGCACTGGCGCGCAGCGAGGCCCTGAGGCGCGCGGTCACGCGCGCCTCCCCCGACCTGCTGCTCGTGCTCGACGAGGACGGCCGCTACCTGCAGGTGAGCACGCCCGAGGAACGCCTGCTCTATGCACGCACCGAGGACATCCTGGGCAAGCGGCTCGACGAGGTCATGCCGGCGGCGCAGGCGGAGCGCTTCCTGGCCTTTCTGCGCCAGACCCTGGACGCCGGCACGCCACAGATGATCGAGTACGAGATGGACACCCTGGGCGGCCGCCATGTGTTCGAGGCGCGGGCCCAGGCCCTGGACGAACGGGTGGAAGGCCGGCGCGCCGTGGTGGTGATCTCGCGCGACATCACCGAGCGCGCGCGTGCCGAGCAGGAGCGCCGCATCGCGGCCGTGGCCTTCGAGTCGCGCCAGGCCATGCTGGTCAGCGATGCCGACACCAACATCCTGCGCGTGAACCAGGCCTTCCTGGACCTGCTGGGCTACCGGCGCGAGGAGCTGATCGGGCGCAAGACCGCCACGCTGCGCTCGGGCCGGCACGACGCGGCCTTCTACCAGGCCATGTGGGAGAGCATCCGCGCCACGGGCAAGTGGGAAGGCGAGATCTGGGACCAGCGCAAGCGCGGCGACCTGCTGCCCCTGTGGACCACCATCACGGCGGTGCGCAGCGAGCAGGGCCAGGTGACGCACTATGTGGCCACCATGAACGACATCTCCGAGCGCAAGCTGCAGGAGGAGCAGATCCGCAACATCGCCTTCTATGACGCGCTGACCGCCCTGCCCAACCGACGCCTGCTGCTGGAGCGCCTGCAGCGCGCGCAGACCCTGGCACGGCGCAACAACCTGCACGGCGCCCTGCTCTTCGTGGACGTGGACAACTTCAAGAAGATCAACGACGAGCACGGTCACCATGCGGGCGACCTGCTGCTGCAGCAGATCGGCGCCCGCCTGAGCCGCGTGGTGCGCGAATCCGACACCGTGGCCCGGCTCGGAGGGGATGAGTTCGTGCTGGTGCTCGAACACCTGAGCGCCGATCCGGTGCAGGCGCGCACCGAGGCGCGGCAGATCGCGGCCAAGGCCCTGGTGGCCATGTCCCGGCCTTACGACCTGGATGGGCTGATCTACCAGTCCAGCGGCAGCATCGGCATCACCCTCTTCAACGCCGAGGAGGTGGACCTGGACGTGCTCATGCGTCAGGCCGACGAGGCCATGTACCAGGCCAAGCACGCCGGCAAGAACACCATCCACCTGCACGGCAGCTGACGCCGCCGCGCCCGGGAGGCTTCAGGCCGCCGTCAGGGCCGGCACCGCGGCCTTGTGCGCGCGGCGCAGGGCCACGGCATCGGGCTGCGACGAGGCCTCACCCCGGTCGAGCTTGAAGACCTGCACGCTTTCGGTCAGGGTATGGGCCGTTCCTTCGAGCGAATGCGAGGCGGCGGCGATCTCCTCGACCAGGGCCGCGTTCTGCTGCGTGATGGTGTCCATCTGGGCCACGGCGGCATTGATCTGCGACACCCCGGCGAGCTGCTCGTTGGCCGAGTGGCTGATCTCTCCCACCAGGGTGTTGACGCGCTGCACGCCGCCCACGGCCTCGGCCATGCTGGCCTGGGCCGCCTCGGATTTCTCGTGACCGTCGCGCACGCGCGCACGCGAGTCCTCGATCAGCTTCTTGATCTCCTTGGCCGCCTCGGCGCTGCGGCTGGCCAGTGCGCGCACCTCGCCCGCCACCACCGCGAAGCCGCGGCCCTGCTCGCCGGCGCGCGCGGCTTCCACCGCGGCGTTGAGCGCCAGGATGTTGGTCTGGAAGGCG